>JAUXFR010000254.1 GCA_030622805.1 Anaerolineae bacterium
ATCCTGGGATGTATATACTTGATTTGGGCACTGGCACAGGAAATCTTGCTGGCAGATTTGTCGAGAAAGGTTGTTCTATTTGGGGCATTGATTACTCAGTACAAATGCTCGACCGGGCAAAACAGAAGCTTCCTGATGTTGTTCTGATAAGGTCAGATATTTTGGATGATTGGCCTACTGAATTGGATCGCCGATATGATCGAATTGTTTCCGGTTATACGTTTCATGAGTTCGACTTGCAGACAAAAATCTCTCTGCTGGTACGCCTGAGGAATAAATATCTTGATCGATATGGAATGATCCTGATTGCAGACATCGCATTTGAGTCGGAAGAAAAACGCGAATGTGCCCGTTCACGCTGGTCTGATTTGTGGGATGAAGAGGAGTACTATTGGACAGCAGATGAGACACTACCTGCATGTAAAGAAGCAGGGTTAGATGCAAATTTTTATCCCATTTCTGACTGTGGTGGTGTTTTTGTGTTTACACTGGTTTAAAAATTAACCTGAGAGATTTCTGTGGTTATTTTATAATCTGCTCATTCTAGCAGCTCTTGGTGATTGATTGTGATCCTGTATTGAAATTTGCTTCAACGAGAATATCGATAGAAGGATGAATACAAACTAGATGATGGAATTTGAGAATCGACCTGGCAGGAGCTATCCGCTTGGTGCAACGGTTTACAAAGATGGTGTAAATTTTTGCGTTTATTCTAAGAACAGCACGGCGATGGAGCTTCTGTTTTTCAGATACCCAGATGCTGCAACCCCAACGCAAATTATCCGACTTGATCCGAAACTGAACCGAACATTTCAATACTGGCACCTGTTTGTACCGGGCGTTCGTCCGGGTCAATTGTATGCATATCGAGCATCCGGTCCATTTGAACCGGAATTGGGACATCGGTTTGATCCCCATAAGCTGCTCATAGATCCTTATGCTAGATGCATTTCAGTGCCGGAAGGGTATGATCGTGACGCGGGAGCCTTAACCGGTGACAACAGCGCTCTCGCCATGAAGAGCGTTGTGGTAGATCCGAGTTTATACGATTGGGAAGGAGATACACCCCTGCAGCGACCTTTTGCACAGACTGTGATCTACGAGATGCATGTGGGTGGTTTTACGCGTCATCCAAACTCTGGCATCACATCAGAACTACGCGGTACATACCTGGGATTAATTGAAAAGATCCCCTATCTGGTGGATCTGGGTATTACTGCAGTTGAGCTGCTGCCGGTCTTTCAGTTTGATGAGCAGGAAGCCCCTGATGGGCTGACGAATTACTGGGGTTACAATCCCGTCTCATTTTTTGCCCCTCACCGGGGTTACAGTGCCTACGAGGGTCCCGTTTGCCCGATCAATGAATTCCGTGACATGGTGAAAGCCCTTCACCGCGCCGGTATTGAGGTGATCCTGGATGTGGTATACAACCACACCGCTGAAAGCGATCATACTGGACCTACATTTTGTTATAAAGGTCTTGAGAACAGCACCTATTATATACTGGGGAAGGATAAGTCACGCTACACTGATTACAGCGGTACTGGCAACACATTAAATGCAAACCATTCCGTGGTGCGGCGCCTGATACTGGATAGCCTGCATTACTGGGTAGGAGAAATGCACGTGGATGGTTTCCGTTTTGACCTCGCTTCCATTCTCTCTCGTGATGAATCAGGCACTCCACTTGCCAACCCTCCTGTCTTATGGGAAATTGAAACCGACCCAGTCCTGGCAGGAACGAAACTGATCGCTGAAGCCTGGGATGCGGCAGGGTTGTATCAGGTAGGGAGTTTTATTGGTGCGAAATGGAAGGAATGGAACGGACGCTTCCGCGATGACGTACGCAGTTTCATCAGAGGTGACCCTGGAATTGTCCCCAAGGTTGCCTCGCGATTATTAGCCAGCCCGGATATCTATGGGCACGAGGAACGCGAACCAGAACAAAGTATAAACTTTGTAACCAGCCATGATGGGTTTACGCTAAACGACCAGGTCTCATATGATTACAAGCACAACCATGCGAATCATGAAGGCAATAAGGACGGACAGGATTACAATCTAAGTTGGAACTGTGGGATTGAAGGACCCACCGATAATCCCACGATAGAAAATCTTCGAGTGAGGCAGATCAAGAATTTCTTCACAATCAACCTGCTGGCTTTAAGTGTACCAATGCTGGTGATGGGTGACGAAGTACGCCGGTCGCAGCTTGGAAACAATAATGCATACTGCCAGGACAACCCCATCAGCTGGTTTGACTGGTCTATGCTGGAAAAGAACGCTGAAATCCATCGCTTTGTCAGACGGCTGATTCGCTTCCGCTTGAGCCTGGATGTTTTCAAAGACGATTATGGTTTGAGTCTGGCACAGTTGTTGAAACTAGCAAGGATACGCTGGCATGGTGTAAAATTGAACGAACCGGATTGGGGGGTGGATTCACACAGCCTGGCATTTTCAATCCGTGGGCGAAGTGCAATATTCCACATCATATTGAATGCCTTTTGGGAGGCACTCGAATTTGATATATCCCCTCTTCCGAGCGGAGCAAAAACTGTTTGGAAGCGTGTGATTGATACTTCTCTCGATTCGCCGGATGATTTCTGTGGATGGAAAAGAGCCCCGGATGTTCTGGGTATGAAGTACAAAGCTGGTCCGCGATCCGTTGTTGTGCTGGTTGTCGAGCGTGGCTGGTGATTATGCTGATGGAATTAAATCAACTTTTTTTAAAAAGGAATTATCAATTACGTGCAGTATGTAATTGACATCTGACTGCAGCATCATCGTATGAAAAATGAAATTAATCGAATCCCTATCATTGTGCTAACCGACAGGGAATACTACCAGCCGATGCGTGTCGATGAGCTTCTCAAACGGATAGCGAAATTGGGAGAGCTTCGTTTGGTTGGCAGACTGAATGAAGAGCAACTGATCGATCGGCTTCAGGACGCCGATGTAGCAGTGGTTCGCCGCGATTGTATGACCCGCAGTGTGTTCTCTGCCTGCCCACACCTGTTGGGTGTGATCAAGATGGGGGCTGGGTATGAACAGATAGA
>JAUXFR010000149.1 GCA_030622805.1 Anaerolineae bacterium
CAGCACTGGGAAACCCAAATTACACATCCGCTGCATATTGTGCAGACGACTCAAGCATGCTGTGCATACGGGGTGAAGAATTAAGAAACCTGTATGAAGAGAACCCGGAAATCGGAGAAATCATATTAGAACACCTGGCTGTTATGATTGCAGAACGCCTGCGGAACACCCACTCACACGTGATCGCTTTACTTCAAAAGGGGTTGCGGATAAAATTAGACCGAAAGGAAAAGGTAGAGCAGGTTCGGGAATCTTATTAAATCCCTGCTGAGACTTTCCAGATATAAGCCGATGAAGTCGGAGCGAGATTGGAGGTTTGGCAATGACAGAAATAAATAATAACAATGCCCATACCGAAGAAGAGCAGATGCGAGATCTCTTGGTCCGGATCAGCGCTTACATCGAACACTATCACGGCGGCTCGGTTGAGATGGTTGACTACGATGGAAAAACATTAAAGGTGCGGCTGGGGGGCGCCTGCCTGGGCTGCCCGCTTTCGCAAAGTACACTGCATGGGTGGGTCGAAGGCACTGTGCGGCAATTCTTCCCTGATATCGAGCAAGTATTAGATATTGGAGAATGAATACTTTTTCAACCGTCATCTCCCCTCAAACGCTCATAGCACATCCATCCGCACGTGGATCACTCCCAGCCCAATATACACCCCTATCAGCATCTTTTACTATAATCTGACCACGTCCAAAGATCGCCCTCGCGTAACCTGAGACCATATCGACAGGATGACCCAGTGCGGCTAACTGCTCGACTGTCCGCAGCGATATCCCCTCTTCAAGCGCTACTTCCCCACCAGAAGCGCTGTCCTTAATGCAGTAGCGTGGTCTATCCAACGCCGTTTGCGGGTCCAATCCGTCATCCAGCAGCGCAGTGATGACCTGCAAATGCCCCTGAGGCTGCATGAAACCCCCCATAACGCCAAACGAGGCATATAGTTCTCCATCGTCTGAGCTTGATCGATAGCCATCATTGACATCATTGCCAACGGAGCAGGTCGCCATGGCAGGGATGATGGTGTGGTAGGGGCGTTTTCCAGGCGCCAGGGCGTTGGGGTGTGCTCTGTCCAGACTGAAATTATGACCGCGATTCTGCAGACTGAATCCCCAACCGGCTGGCACAATCCCGGTCCCGAATCCCATGTAATTGCTGTTGATGAACGAGCAGGCGTTCCCTTCAGCGTCCACCACACTCAAGTACACGGTATCCGAAGATGTATAGGGCGTTCCGTGCTGCTGATTTAGTACTGCCCGGTTTCTATCTATCAACTTACGACGTTCGGCTGCATACGCCTTTGAGAGCAGGAAATCCAGCGGCGCCGGAGAATAAACCGGGTCGGTCACATACCAGCGTGTATCAGCAAAAGCCAGGCGCAAGGACTCGATCTCAAGGTGCAATCGCTCAGTTGAGAGTGGCTGCATGGAAGAGGTTTCAAACCCTTCGAGGATGTTCAAAGCGAGCAGCGCTGTAAGCCCCTGCCCGTTCGGCGGGCATTCCCATATCCGTTTACCACGATACAGCGTACTGATTGGCTGCTCCCAGGTGGAGCGGTGCTCGGACAGATCTTCCAAACTGAGGCAGCCACCCGCACCATCAACAGCATTAACGATCGCCTGAGCGATTTCACCCTGGTAGAATTCATCTTTACCGAACTCAGCGATCCTCTTGAAGGTGCGCGCCAGTCCCAAGTTGCGGAAAATTTCACCAGCCCGGGGAGACCGCCCTTCAATTGTCAGCTCCACTCCACCAGGTGCATCCCGCAGCTGGCGCTGCGCGCTACTATCCCAGAAATAAGCCGTAATGGGCGCAACAGGAAACCCTTCCTCCGCCAGGCGAATCGCTGGTTGTAAAGTATCTTCCATACTCAAGCGACCATGCCGCTCTGCCAGATCGAACCAACCTGCGCAGGCTCCAGGTACAGTAATTGTGTATGGATGGAATGGCGGAAGCTCCTGTCTAAATCCTTCACTTTCCAGGCGTTCAATCGTTAACCTAGCCGGCGCCCGACCGGACCCATTCAACGCGGTCACTTTACGAGCACCCGCGTCATAGTACATGGCAAAACAATCTCCCCCAATTCCAGTGGATGTCGGTTCGGTGACATTTAGCGCAGCAGCGGCTGCAACCGCTGCATCGGCAGCATTACCCCCGTTGGCAAGTATCTGCAACCCCGCCGCTACGGCAAGAGGTTGTGAGGTCGCTACGATTCCATTGGTGCTGATCACCGGTGAACGGTGGGAAATAAACTCGATCTGGTGCTCTAATGTCATTTTGCCTCTTTACGGAATAAGCTCGATACCCTTACCCTCAAGAACTTCACCAATTACCCAAACTGGTTGATCCACCCGCTGTGCTTCTCGAAGAAATGCGTCAAGCTTCTCAGACGGTAGTGCTAACAGGAGACCACCGCTAGTTTGAGCATCAAAAAGCAGCATCTGAGATACTTCGTCGATCGATGGATCAAATTCGACCTGCGGGCTGAAATAGAGGCGGTTATCCGAAGTGCCACCCGGGAATATGAACTGCTTTGCGTAGCGCCAGGCACCCTTAATGATGGGTATATGCTGGAAAGAGAATCTCATACGTACGCCAGAGGCATCAGCCATTTCAACACTGTGACCTAACAGGCTGAATCCCGTGATATCCGTACCGCCTTCAAGTCGATGGTTGTTGGCCAACTCACTGGCAGTATTATTCAATCGCTTCATCCAGGTGATGACCTCGGCAACGTCTTCGGTTCGTGCTTTGCCCTCCTTAAGCGCAGTTGTGGTTGTTCCGAAACCGATCGGTTTGGTCAACACCAGACGATCGCCAGGACTGGCGCCAGATTTGGTCAGCATCCGGGTTGGGTCCACAAATCCCAGCACGATCAGGCCGTATTTTGGCTCCTTGTCCTGGATAGAATGCCCACCAGCGAGCGCTGCACCCGCTTCCAATGTTTTTTCTGCGCCGCCGCGCAAGATTTCAGCACTGATCGCTGGAGGTAAATCAGGCGGTAAAGCCGCCACGTTCAGTGCAAGGAAAGGGCGCCCTCCCATGGCATAAATATCTGAAAGCGCATTGGCAGCGGCGATAGCTCCGTAATCATACGCATCGTCAACAACGGGGGTAAAAAAGTCGGTCGTAACGACCAGCGCACGTGTTTCATCCAGCTTCCATACAGCAGCGTCGTCGGCTTCGCCCAGACCAATTAACAGTTCCGGGAAATCAGCCTCTTTGAAAGTCTCCTTTATCGGGCGCAGGACCTGCGCCAGCGTTTCCGCGCTCAGTTTAGACGCTCAACCTGCGCAACTTGTTAGGGAGGTCAGCCGAATTTGGCGTCCGGAGGAGGGGATATCTACAGCATCCATCAGGGCGTTTCGGTGGGCATAGGAGTTGGTAACGGGGTGGGCTCTGGTGTCGGCACAGGCGTGGACACCGGTTCTGGAGGTCCTATAGTTGGAAGCGGGAATAGGAACGGGTTATCGCTGGGCAGAAGCATCACCTGGATATTGGGCGACAATTTCTGGATGTAGGTGTATGTCAGCAAATCCTGATTACCCTGCAGAGCCGCTGCGATCAGGTATAATGCCTCGGCATCCGCCTCTGCCTTGATGATAATCGCATCTGCATCACCCTGTGCTCGCAATACTACGGAATCCCCCTCACCTTTGGCGACCTGGCGTGCCTGTTCGGCCTCCTGCTTACGCTGTTCAACGACAAATTTCGCCTGCTGAGCCTGCTGTTCCGCAATCTGCTTCTGTTCCACCGAAGCGGCATATTCTGGCGAGAAGGTTATGTTTCGCAGTATAAAATCCTCCAGCACTAACCCATCAGCAAGAAATTTCTCGCTCAAAACGGACTTGATTTGTTGGGTCATCTCGGCACGTTTGGTGCTGATCACCTCATCAACCCGGAACTGGGAGACCGCATCACGGATCACGCCTCTCGCAAGCGGTCGCACAAGATCGTCAGAATAGCGATCCTGCCAGGCGATGTGTATGTTGACCACCTGGTCCGGGTCAACGCGGTAAATTACCGAGGCATCCATGAATATTTCCTGCCCATCTGATGTACGAGCTGTTACGGAATCATCACCACGCACCTGACCTTCCAGCGGTGCACCCACCATCGTGTAAGTGATCTTAGCGATCGTGTACCTCTTTACGTTTTCCAGGAACGGCACAATCCAGCTCAACCCCGGCTGGAGTGCATTTTCACGATAGCCCCCCGAAGCCACTGCTGAAATTACCACACCTCTCTCTTCGGGTTGCATAAACACAAGACCCGCACTGATTGTAGTCAGTATGATCGCGCAGATCACTAAAACTAGAATAGCGGTCGAAAGCGCTCTCGTTTTTTGTGCCCGGGTCGCTCGCATTACCGCCAGAACGATCAAGGCGATCACTCCTACCCACATTACGCTTGCTATTGCTCTCAAAGCAGTCGCAACATTCATTTTATACTCCTTCGGGTATGCTTTCTTTTGTAATAAATTACCATCCGGTTGACAAATTCCAAATCGCAACCGGGAGATCACCAACAGGATTATACTCGTTTTTACCAGGTATCCAGCGAAAGTTGCCCCTCATCAAAAATCATGATAACATCCAGCAATGCACATATCTGAAGGTCGCGTGATCGAAGTTGTCTTGAACCCATCAGGTAAATTTTCGGTACAAATCGTCTGTCCTGGAAGCG
>JAUXFR010000014.1 GCA_030622805.1 Anaerolineae bacterium
GCCCGGTGAAAGTGCCTTTGGGCTTCCCATCCATACGCTTTTGGGTTGCCATTTGGGTCTGTGCCTTCATTGCCTGGCGTGACGAATTGCTGCTGCCTGATAGCCGCCGGATTATACCTCGCATCCGGTTGGAGAGGCGGATGAAAGGATCAGCGATGCTCATCAACCGGGAGTACGGCCAGCCATTTACAACAACGGCGCTGCATTCAGGCTCCAGGACTCGGTACAGTTCGGTATAAGCTCGCAGGTGCTCACCCTCTGGGAGGTGATGGATGGTATGCAGTGAAACTATACCGTCGAAGGCATCGGCTTTGAAAGGCAGGTTGGCGATGTCTGCCACTACAAAAAAGCCGTGAGCCTCGATACGCTTTCGCGCTTCCAGCAGAGCCGTAATCGATATATCGGCGCACACACGACGCTGGTAGCCACGCGAGTACTCCAGATATTCAGGATACTGGATAGGTCCTGAACCTGCATCGAGCAGCAACTTTCCTGCCGGTTTGATATGCTGGCTGACACGCAGGTGACAGCGGTGGATGTATTCGCGCGATACAGGTCGCAGGTCTTCATAACGCGCGTTCTGGTATACGTCCTCGCTGACCATTTGCCAGCCGACCTGGTCGTAAAATTTGCGAACTTCTTGTTTAACTTCAGTCATTATTTCTTTTAGTTATTCTCTTATGTCAACGATCCAGCAACGGTCTTTTCTACTATGCTTTGTTGTTGGTGTGCGCTGCTCCAATGGCGAGGTTCACCAACCAGGTATCGGAAGGTGTCTCCATAGACATCCTGGCCTTCTTTTGATAGTACCCTTTTTACAGACCAGGTGTCCAATTCATGCCAGAAATTTAGCAAGTGCCAGGGGAATGGGCTGGGATAATCAAAGAAAAAACGGTATGCATAATTCCAGGCAAGATCTACCTGCTCTCTCGTAAGCCGGTGCTGTTCCGGAGCTGAGAGCACTGAATCTGACATGTTTTCATACACCTCCCAGGAGGCGGGATCCAAGGTAAATCCTTTTGCCCGGTAATGCGTACGTCCGACGACAATCACGGGTACACCGCTCATTGCCATTTCCATGCCAACCGTGGTTGTGTAAACAAGACCCAGGTCGGCGATCTCGACCAAATCGTAAGTGTTCATCGGTGCGTTTGCCGGGACAAGGTGAATGTGGTCGGGAAGCGCTGGCAGCACACTTTCCACAACGTCTGCCACCGATGGTCCTTGCGTATACCGCTCGCCAGGGTGGATGCGAACCACCAGCTGTTCATCAGAACGTTGAGCGAATTCGAAAATTGTGCGCTTCAGCCATTCTGTCATGTCATCGGTGAATACCTGTCTCCCCAAGGTCAGGCTGTCTCCGATGACATTGGCAGCTAATAGGGCTACTGGACGGTCATCCAGACCCAGCTCCTGGCGCACTTTTGCTCCACCTTGACTGGGAATTCCCTGCCAGCGGCGGGAGAAATTCTCCCACAAGTCTGCGCGCTGCCTGGAGGCAAACAAAGCGCGTATTTGTTCTAACTGGTTCTCAGAGAGTGGAATATTCTGATAGGCTCTCCAGAGATCGTCGGTATCCTGCCTCATTACTTCGGCATCCTGTGCGATCCAGATGCGATCTCGCTGCTCACCGAATTCATAAGTCACGATTGGGATGTCGAGATAACCGGCGACCTGATAAACAGCGCCCATCTCCAGGATACTTCCGTTCGGTGTAATCAGTACATCTGGTCGATTCTGCCTCATCCAACGTAGAGCGGTCTGGGCAGCCTGCCTGTTGCGTTTCATGCGCATCAGGTAAAGCTCGCTGTTCTGATCCACTTCCTCAATTTGTTGTGTGTACTGCACGTCGCGCACAGACACCTGCTCGATGGCAGCCTTTATGGAAGATGGAAGCGCTTTGTCAGGTGCACGATTGTCTATAAATGAAACGGTATTCAATAGGCGCTCCGCCGGTAGTAATATAGACCGGGCATAAGCGTTGTTCCTGCGCAGGTCGAAGCGATTGATCGGTGCGTGCCAGTTGGCATACGGCAGGTACGCCAGGGTGACCTGATGGCCCTGACCGGCGAGCGCTACACTCATTAAGGTCGCGTGTTCAATCCAATAACGCAGCGTCGTAAATAACAGCACGCCTTTGCCAGCGGCGGGGCTGTTTTCCTGGAGCGCCCGGTTAGCCTGGGCAACCCAATCGGGTAAGCGTTTCGCAGTCCGTCGCATGGAGAAGCTCTTGCTGAGCGGTCTGCCCCCCTGACGCAATTGCCAGTAAACCTCAGCCGTGAGCGGTAATTCTCCTAGTAAACGTTTTATATCTTTCTTTTTTATCATCGTGTCTAACTTATGCTGTTTTTCATCAAGTGCTCTTACTGCGTACTGAGCAGGAAATCCCTGCGAGTCTGCTCCAGCCCACGCGTTGACCATGGCGCGGTCGGGTCTGCAAGAGTGGCGGCTAAATAAAGTTGATAAGATCGCTGCGGGTCCTGTTGGTTGTTGGCTGCATCTCCTGCCTTTTTGAGTGCTTTTCCAAAAGCAATCCACTCCGGCAATGCCTGCTGGCGGCCGCGCAGGTCGTTAGCAGCCTGTATGGTGACGAGCGTTTTCTCAATATCACCGCTTTTTATATATGTCTGGGCTTCAATTAAAAGCTGTAGGGACGCACCTCTACGGTACTGTGCTAGGAGAGAATCCATCTCAGAAGAATCTGGATAGATCGTTCTTGCGTCTTCCAGCTGTATTAACGCAGATACGTAATCATCTTGATCAGCGAGATTTTCTGCCTTCTGTAATAATTCGAGCGCCTGTTCTTTTGATGCATCCTCGTCGATATTCAGAGAGTATTTTACTGTAGGAGAATCAATGGTGTTCTCCTCCTCATAAATCAGGCTCATCTCCAGGATATATTTACCATCAGGTATATCCGGGGGCAGCGTGATGTATTGCCGCACCAGTTCATCGGTTTGCCAATCAGTAGCTGGATACCAGCCGTAACCGAGGGGATCAGTGCGCTCAAAAATAGTGATTCCTGCCTGGTTTTTCAATTCCACCCGCTGCTGCCATGCGTGTGTTTGTGATTCTGATGCATACCAGTACATGGTTATCGGGATTTTGTATCCAGGTCTGCTCACGGTAGGCGTCTTTACTTCACTCAGGAATATCCCTGGAGCCAATTCCGTGGAATGTGCTTCTCCTGTCAGCGCATCCGTTACGATCAGGTTTTTGCGGACAAAGGTGCCGTGTGTACGCCCGTGCTTATCTTCCCTGACATCAACTGGGATGTAATTTTCCCAGATTGCTGAGAGCGCGGTCAGATCTGTTCGTCGTGTCCAGACGCTGTGAGTGCGGATAAAATCTGGCAATTGCTCCTCGAAGAGGTATTGTTTTACGATCGATGTTTCATCTGCTCTTGCAAGGTGGATATCCGCCAGACCAGCCAGGTCGAGGATGCGGTAATTGAGTTCGTAGCTCGTGGCACCGATGTCAGGGATCAGATATAGCGGGTCCTGGATGCCGATTAGTTCGGCGTAGGTGTTTAAATTGGCATACATGGTACCCACTTCAGCCATCGTCCAGTAGTTCTTATCGCCGATGCAGCGCGCTTCTGCCCATGGTTTCTGGTATCCGCATTCCAGTTGAAGCTCTGCCAGGCGAATATTTGCCCAGGTAGAACGCGCGAGAATAAAAGCGAACAAGATGCCAACAACCAGAGCCGCTGCACGCAGCAAGACCGGGCTTTCTTTTTTACCAAGAAACCAATGCCAGAGCTGGTCTGCAGCCAGGATAATCAGTGCAGTAGCAAATGGTATAAAAGGGTAGACGAACCTGTAGTTGACCATCCAATCGTGGGTGTATAGGGGTAGAATCAGCGAGGCCAGGGCAAAGAATACCAGCACGCGTAAGTCATTAAGCAGGGCGACCGCACCCCCAAATACAATGAATGGAACTAAATATACGGCGCCGTAAGTGCGGAAGTAGCCTCGCAGATACACCCAGCCTTCCGGTTGGAACCATACCTGGGTCAGGTCTGTGGAGCGCCAACCAGCCTTTGCATAGACAGGATTCGGCCAGGGATAAGCAAAGTACCACAAGTGCCAGGCTTTGAAGATGCCGTAGCCGGCGGCGAAAACAGCGATCCAGATGAGCAGGTTCTTAATCCAGAGACGCTTCTGATCGTGCTCGCCCGATGTCCAAGGGATCGCGAGCTGTATGACTTTATAAGCTAAACCTGCCAGTGCATATATCAGCCCTTCTGGGCGGGTCATGCCCACCAGTACGAGTATTATGGCAGAACCTGCAGGGAATCGAGAAGGATTGCGCTGCTCGATGATTAGCAAATATACTGCTGAAAGGATCAGAAATGCGTAAAATGCGTTCTCAAGACCCGACACGGACCAGAATATGAAAGTTAGCGACGCTGGCAGGAGCACCAGACCAACCAACATCCATTTCTGATGTAAATAATCTCGTAGGATCAGATACAGCATCAGAACGCAGCCGAGCGAAAATGCAAGCCCTAAAGCTTTGCTCACCAGTATCGTATCGAAACCCAATCGGGTACCAGCTCCGAGAAAAATGACCCACAAGAAGTTCGAATATCCCTCAACACGTACTGCTCCCGGGTAGAGAGAGCCTAAGCCAAATCCTTCCGCAAAGTTGCGTGCGAAAGAAAATGAGATCGCTGCGTCATCAACCGTGAATCCCCGGTGAAGCAGGTAATGGATCGTTGTGACAATCATCACAAGCAGCAGGATGAGGATCTCGAGCTTGATCCAGTGGGGTAATTTTGAGGTAATTTTTTCCATCAGGCTTATGCTGTCCGATAAGTTGCTCAATTCTCCATACTGCTGCTCATATCGGATGTAATGGGTTGGTTAACTTCAATCTTCCAGTCCAGCCGCGGACGTACAGGGCCCAGGCGTGATTCAATCCACTGCATCCCCGGAGCGCCTGTGGAGTCGATCGTGAAGATCAGTGCCTGTTCATCCTGGAAATAGCGGCGGATTTTATAGGTGCTGGCATTGATGCCAAGTATGTAGCGCCCTTCATTGAGAAAGTCGGATGGGATATGGCAGCGACTGATGTACTTACCCGCCTGACGGAAGCTGTGTTGTTCGTACTGCTCCTGGTCATCCGTATCGAAGGATGTGAAGACGAATTCACCACGCGTCGTCATCAGGTATACGCCTACTCTCAATCCTGTTATTGGCGCCTCCAGACGATATTCAATTTCCAGTGTGATCGGTTCAGTGGAGCGTAAAGTATCCACCACGCGACCATGACTGTCACGAACCCTGACCGCTTGAGGATAGAATGGATGGGCATTGGGTGGGATTTCGTCGCGCGTCCATAAACGCTCGCCTAGTTGAGCATAACCCGAAGAAAGATAATGTTCCACGGCTTTTGGAGATTGGGAGCGCATGATCAGTTCACCTTTTTCGAGCACCAATGTCTCATGCGTAAGCCGCAGGATGGCAGACATATTGTGGCTGACGAACAGTACGGTTCGCCCTTCCTGAGCCACGCTGCTCATTTTACCGAGACACTTCCGTTGGAACTCCGCATCCCCTACGGCTAGCACTTCGTCGACAACCAGGATTTCGGGCTCGAGATGCGCGGCAACGGCAAAAGCAAGGCGCAGGTACATACCGCTGGAGTAGCGTTTGACAGGTGTATCGATAAATTTTTCGACTTCGGAGAAGGCCACGATCTCGTCAAATTTCTGGTCGATCTCCGACCGTTTCATACCCAGGATGGCGCCATTCAAATAAATGTTTTCGCGACCGGTAAGCTCTGGATGGAAGCCAGTGCCGACCTCGAGCAAGGAACCTACGCGTCCGTGAATTTCCGCCTGCCCTTCGGTAGGTTCTGTGATGCGAGAGAGTATCTTCAGCAGTGTGCTTTTTCCCGCGCCATTGCGTCCAATTACACCGATCACCTGTCCTTTGTGAATGTCAAAAGAAACGTGGCGTAAAGCCCAGATGTGGTCCGACCCCGTTATCGGTTTCTGCGAACCGTCGCCATACGAATTCGCCAGATCACGAATTCGCCGGAAGGGTGCGGCAATTGAACCGGCGATTGAATCACGGAACGTCTGGTATCGCTCCGGGGAGGTACCAATGGTGTATTGTTTGCCTAAGTCTTCGACTCTTATTGCTAATTCGTTCATAGTACAGGTGATCAGGGATTTGATAATTAGTGATTAGGGTTGACAGCCCGGATATGGCGATTTCCTAATTATCTAATTGCCTGATTGACTTATCCCTTCGCCTAGACCATATCCGCAAAGGTGCGCTCCATCCGGCGGAAATAAAACAGACCCGTAATCAGGGACAAAACCGCGATGGTACTGGATACCGCCAGCATCAAGCTGGGTCCGGCACCCGTACCTAATATTGCCCAGCGAAAGCCCTCCACGACACCTGTCATTGGATTGAGTGCATACAACCAGCGCCATTGCTCCGGAACCATGCTGGCGGGGTAGGCGATTGGGGTAACAAAAAGCCAGAATTGGGTAAGGAAAGGCAGGATGTAATTGATGTCCCGGTATTTGACATTGAGGGCAGAGAGCCATAATCCCACGCCGAGTGATGTGATCAGGGCTAATAAGATAAACAGAGGGAGGGTCAATATAGCTGGTGTGATGTTGATGGGTTCGTGTTCTCCGGGGATATAGTTGTAGTAAAAGATCATGCCAATCAAAATAACAAAAGCGATCAAAAAATCTACCAGACCGCTGAGTACCGATGCAATCGGAATCACCAGGCGTGGAAAATAAACCTTCGTGATCATTGCACGGTTTGCGACCATCGCCCGTCCGGCATCAGATAACCCTTTGGTGAACAAGCCCCAGGGCAGCAAACCGGTGTATGAGAAAATCGGGTAGGGAACACCATCTGAAGGTATACCGGCCAGACGTCCAAAGAAGATGGTGAAAACAACCATCGTGAAAAAGGGTTGAATGATCGCCCAGGCAGCCCCGAGAGCGGTTTGTTTGTAGCGCACTTTAATATCCCGCCATATCAAGAAGTAGATCAACTCGCGATAGCGCCAGATGTCGCCAAGTTTAAGAGCCGTCCAGCCTTTTGATGGGCGCAGATAGATCACTTCATCCTGAGGTTTTTGTGTTACAGTTGGTTGTGACATATCATCGATTGTGGGAAAGGGGGGTTAGAAGTACTTTATTCCCTGATCCTTATCCCTTGTCTTCCATGTACCACTCGATTGTACGGCGCAGCCCTTCATCGAACGGCATTTGAGCATTAAAACCGAAATATTCCTCTGCCCGGCTGATGTCCAATGCCCTCCTCGGCTGTCCGTTTGGTTTATTGGTGTCCCAGACAAGTTGTCCTTCATATCCGGTGAGCTCCGCGATCAAGTGCGCAAGATCCTTGATGCTTATCTCCTTCCCTGATCCCAGATTGACTGGCTCACTGCTGTTGTAGTGTTCGCTAGCCAGCAAGATAGCCTCTGCAGCATCTTCCACATATAAGAATTCACGTGTTGGTGAACCATCACCCCACAACACGACCTGGTCTTCACCGCGTTCCTTGGCTTCGATATATTTACGGATCAGAGCTGGGATTACATGGGATGTTTTGAGGTCAAAATTATCGCGTGGACCGTACAGATTAACCGGCAGAAGGTAGATTGCATTGAAGTCATACTGCTCCCGATAAGCCTGGGCTTGCACCAGCAGCATCTTTTTCGCCAGACCATAAGGTGCGTTCGTTTCTTCGGGATAGCCGTCCCAAAGATTCTCTTCTTTGAAAGGTAGGGGGGTATATTTGGGGTAAGCGCAGATCGTTCCGATGGCGACAAATTTTTCGACACACTGCTTCCAGGCTTCGTGCATGAGCTGCACACCCATCATGAGGTTGATGTAGAAAAAATCAGCAGGACGTGCGCGATTTGCCCCAATCCCTCCAGCAAGCGCTGCCAGATGGATAATAAGATCAGGTTGGGCGTCATTGAGCATGCGCAGAATGTCGTCCTTGTTGACCAAATCATACTCTTCGATCCTGGGTATAAAAATATCAGCCGCCCCGCGATCTTCCAACTTTTGAATTATGTACGATCCTAGGAATCCAGCGCCGCCGGTGACGCAAACCCGTTTGTTTTGCCAGAAGTTACTTTCCATAAATCTCTTCCTTCCAATCGCTTTCTTGATCTAATTCTCGGACGGGTCCTTTTTCCATTCTCAGAATGACCTTCATACCATGAATTTCCAGCACCGGCACCTGATTTCTGGCCTGCAGGTGCTGGTATTGATCGGATTGAGAATAATCAACAACCATAATATCCTGCTCCAGACAGGTTAATCTACAAATATCTGCGATGTCGCCATCACCATCGATGCGGACATTGTCGTATCCTGCCAGTTTAACTTCGTTGATCAGCTCGCGCACTTGCGCACGAGTCCGTCGATACAAACGCATGGATGTCTCAATATAATTCATAGTCAGCCGGGCGCGGAAAGCGATCCCCTCAGGCGTGATGATGTAGCGAAGTTTCTTCCGTTGGGCTCGTTTAACCTTGATGAACCCTTTATCGACCAGGCGTTTAATGTGCCAGTTGACAGTACCAACGGCAACGCCGAGCTTGGCAGCCAGGGATGCCTGAGTCACATCAGGATCACTTTCTACATGTTCCAGGATGACTAATTCGCGATTCGGTTCGGGTCTGGTTTCTGTATTCATAATCAAAATTCAGGAGTTGAATTATAAACTGTAATTGCTGTTGGTCAAGGGTGCTTAATCCTGGGAGTATTGACAATCTTCATAATTTAGCTTGGGGATTAGCAGTTCAGTGCGTACTCTTTTCATCGTAGTCAGCGGTTCATAATAGCAAAGTATGGGTTCTACGACCCGCTCGACCCAGGCGTTGTTCTCCTCGCTAAAGTTGTGAGTACGATCCTGGTAAACTAATTTAAGTGGATCACTAACGATCAATGCAAAACGGTGATTGCTGAGGTCTTCGTATAGTTTATTCAAGTAGCGGCGGTTATTCGCCATTGCCATTTCCATTAGAAAGACCTTTTCATAATCCGGAATCAGCGGTACTCCTTTAACGGTATTGAATATAAGAAGCTGGCGTTCAGATATAAATAATACTGGATTCCCATCACTAGCAGCATTATTGATGGCTTCCTGAATCTGGGTGATCGATTCGCGAATTAGACTGTTGTTCGGCAAACGATAACCAGCTCTTTGACTTATAATTAATACTGCAGGTGTCAAGATCGTGATGCTCAATAATATCCAATAGGCAATTGAATTTTTCGGCTGCGTTGTTTCTCTATCAGACTGATTTGTTTCCTCTGCTACACGGTCGAAGAACACATAGCTGAACACAATCAGAAACAGCACCAGGAAAGCATCTATGTTGTGTAAATTGCTGCCACCACCGATTTTAACACTTACGACCAATCCCCCACCGAAAAGGACCAGCAGTATAGAAACTGTTCCCAGTATGCGCAATGGGTGGATCAATCGCCACTTTGCTCGTAATTCATAAAGCATAAGCAAGAACATTGGTGTGAAGACTAGTAACGCGCCTGTTAAAATTCCGAGAGGGAATGTAGCGTTGGGGAAGAGACGGTACCACAGCAGATCGGAAGTGAAGCTGGAACTGAATAGTTCGACTGGATTCCCTGACCAGATAACGTAGAGCGTCTGTGAAATAAAAGCTGTCGCAGCTCCTAATGTTACCCATATGACCGGATAGCTCAGGTAAATTAAGGGCGATCTGGATTGGCGATTATCTGGGTGGACGGGTTGCTCGAGGAAATATAGCACAGCAGCCAGCATTCCCGGTACAGGGTACCAGTTGATTCGACTGATGCCAGCCCAGATAGATGCCAGTACCACAATAAACAAAGTCCGCCAGGGTTTTCGTTTATCGAACCCCCACAGAATCAGGATGACGCTAATCTGCAGGTGATAATAAACTGGTGCAAGCAGCAAGAACAGACTGACCCATAGGATAAACATCCCTCTTTTGAAGCGGTCCTCGATGGTGAGTCTTCGAGCCAGGAGAATAGCTGAAGTCAGGGTTGTGGTGATCCAGAGCAGTACCTGCCACAAACGATGCAGCCAGAGCGGGGAATCAGGGATCAGGAAAGGTGCTGCTTGCATTAAATAGCGGCTCGGGTGCAGCACTGATGGGGGGATGTTGAACCCGTACAATTGATCTGACAGGTATAGGGATGCATAATAATAACGACTGGTTTCTGACCAACCCAACGAAAAGGGATAGATAGTGATTTCGGGCATAAAAGTCGCAAGCTTGTAACCAACAGCGGAGATTAACAGCGCTGCCAACAGACTTTCATGCCACTTTAAATTCACCCCGGAGGCCTTAATGAGCATCGTACCTGCGAGTACCAGCAGAATATACGAAGTCCACCGCAAGCCAGGGACTCCAAGGTAGGAGTTGAACGGTCCGATCATTAAATAGGAGAAGACGACAATCGCTAGGCTAAATAAAAACAGATTGAGAAAGCCTAATTTTTCCAATAAATTGAATGACATATCAAATAAGTTTGTCACAGAAGTACGCAGGCCAGTCCAGGTTGCCACCAGTAGAGCTGCGATGATTATTATCATGAGACACATAGCCAGCACGCCGGTACCAAAGAAGAAAATCAAGTTTTGGGATCTGGATAAAATTCTAAGATCAGCAGCAAGATTGAAAACTTGAATCAAGGCGATCGCGACCAGGAAGAGGATTATGCCCAATACAATACGTAATATTGTGATACGATCAAATTTCATTGATTTGGATTTATTCTCCTGCATCAAAAAAATTACTGCTCAACTGTGTCGGGCGTTGCGGTCTGTGTTTGTTCAGAATTGCCAGCCAGCACAC
>JAUXFR010000276.1 GCA_030622805.1 Anaerolineae bacterium
TGGACATTATCGCTCCAAATACTGGCAACCTCTGTTATAATCCCCCCGCTCACAATACATAAACCGATAATATGAATTATCTATATATACTTATTATTTCCAGTATCTAAATTGGTCACCTTTTAAAAGCTAATGTCGATCACGCCAGATGAAATTCAGAGGAAGCTTGAGCGAATCCTCCCCACCGTCCAAAAACCCGGTCGATATACGGGTGGCGAGCTCAATCAGGTCGTTAAAGCCTGGGACAGCGTTGATACCAGGGTTGCCTTGATATTTCCGGATATCTATGATTTGGGGATGTCCAATCTCGGCATGGCAATCCTTTACGACCAACTTAACCAAAGGGAGGATACAGTGGCTGAACGCGCCTATGCTCCCTGGACCGATATGGAAGATGCGCTGCGTTCATCCGGGCTGCCTCTGTATTCGCTGGAAACCAAACATCCTCTTTCGGAATTCGATATCCTGGGATTCTCTCTGCCTTATGAAACACTGTACACAAACGCCCTCAATATACTTGAATTGAGTGGTGTTCCTATCTTTTCATCGGATCGCCAAGACGATCAACCATTGGTTATCGCTGGCGGACACGCCACCTTCAATCCAGAGCCGATGCATGCATTCATCGATGTATTTGTGATCGGTGAGGGGGAAGAAGTCATCCACGAGATCGTTGATGCTCACCAGGATTGGAAAAGGAGAAAAGGAAACCGGGCCGAATTACTTCTCGCGTTATCAAAAATCTGGGGTGTATATGTGCCTTCATTTTACGAAACATCATATAACCCCGACGGAACAGTCTCATATATTGAGAAGATAAATAAGGAGGCACCTTACCCGATCATAAAACGCATCGCCGCCAAATTACCGCCGCCAACCACGAATTTCATCGTGCCCAATATTGATACGGTGCACAATCGAGTGCCGATTGAAATAATGCGCGGCTGCACGCGCGGCTGCCGCTTCTGCCACGCCGGCATGGTCAACCGCCCTGTCCGAGAAAGATCCGTAGATGAGATCCTATCTGCACTCGATCAGGCGCTCGCAAAGACCGGTTTCGAAGAGGTCGGGCTACTTTCTTTATCGTCGTCTGACTATACGCACGTCCTTGAATTAGTACAGGCTATCAGTAAAAAATACTCCAGCCGACACCTGGCCGTCTCTCTGCCATCCCTGCGCATCGAATCCTTCTCAGTCAATCTGATGGATGCCTTAAAAGACACAAGACGCAGCGGGTTCACACTCGCACCCGAAGCCGCCACTGAACGCATGCGCAACATTATCAACAAACCGGTCAGCAACCAGCGGCTGCTCGATACCGCACGTGAGATATACAGCAGAAGCTGGACCCATATAAAACTTTATTTTATGATCGGTCACCCCTCCGAGACGATGGATGATGTACTTGCGATTGTGGATCTATGTAAAGCCGTACGGGCTGAGGGTCGCAAAGTCATCGGTAAACGCGCGCAGGTGACCGCGGGAGTCTCAACCTTTATCCCCAAACCCCACACACCCTTTCAATGGGTGCCTTGCGATACAATCGATCAAATCCAGGCAAAACAGGAATTATTAAGGAAAGAGCTGAGAGGTCCTGGATTGAAATTAAAATGGAACACACCCGAGGAAACGATGCTTGAAGCGTGGCTCTCACGTGGGGATCGACGCATGGAAAAAGTTATTTTCAACGCCTGGCAGCGCGGCGCGAAGTTCGACGCCTGGAGTGAACATTTCAGCTACGACTTGTGGATAGAGGCATTCGCCGAGGCTGGTCTAAAGCCGGAGTTCTACACCCACCGTGAGCGTGCAATTGACGAGACCTTCCCCTGGGAGCATATCAGTACAACGGTGCGCAAGAAATTCCTAACCGAAGACTACCTGTGGAGTCTGGAAGGACGCACACGCATCGACTGCCGCGAACGCTGCTTCGCCTGCGGTATCCTGCCCACCTTCGCTGACCTGCGTCGCAGCAACCCGGGCGATGAATGGCAGTGCCCGGAAGTCAAATCGAAACGCGTGCGCGTCGATACGATCACCGAATCTCAAAGAACACCATAATGTTCACCATCAAGACATGAAGGATCACCAAGAAGCACATAGATTTATATGTTTCATTGTGACATTTAGAAGCTCAGCATCAACTCAGTGAAAGAATCAGTTTTAACCAACCATGCGTATTCGAATTACATTTCACAAGACTGAAGAAATGCGCTTCACCAGCCACCTGGACCTGCACCGCGCCTGGGAACGCACATTTCGTCGCGCAAATTTACCTCTGGCTTACTCCCAGGGCTACAACCCCCGCCCCAAGATCAACCTGGCGTCCGCATTACCCCTTGGTTTCACCAGTGAAAACGAGCTGCTTGATGTACGTTTTGAAAGTGAACTGCAATTATCAGACATCGCTACATCCTTGCACGCAGCCCTACCTCCTGGTATCGCACTTGGAAGTTTAGAAGAAATAGATCCACGCGAACCCGCCCTGCAGAGTCGGCTGCAAGCCGCAGAATACAAAATCACCTTTCCTGACGCGTTCCCGGATCTTGCCAGGCGCATCCATGAGTTGCTCAGTGCAAGCAGCCTGCCCCGCGAA
>JAUXFR010000026.1 GCA_030622805.1 Anaerolineae bacterium
ACGGAAATAAGCGTGACAAGGGCAACCAATATCAAAAGCTGACACTGTGAGAGATGAAAATTCTATTAAATAAAATGATTGTTACATCCGGCTTATTTGAGCTTATGGTAAACTTTTTCAGGCATGATAATAGCTATGATGAATAAACGCTCTTTGCTTATCCTGACGATAGTCTTCGCTTTGTTCCTACCCTCAGGTACTGTGTCCGCACAGAACGGTGCACCCGAGGGTCCCGTATATATCGTACAAGAAGGTGATACCCTTTGGAGCATAGCCGTCCGATTTGGCGTTTCGGTAGAGGAACTGCAAACCATAAACAATCTCAGCAATGCAAACCAATTGATGATCGGAGACCAATTAATCATCCCGGGTCTGGAAGGTGCCAGCGGTGTAATCGTAACAGAAACTATTCCATTCGGCGAATCGCTGCGGAGCTTAAGCAGGAGCTATCAATTGCCCCCCGAGATATTAAAAAAATTAAACCACCTGACCGTTCCTTCAGAATTATTTGCCGGGCGGTTTCTGACCATTCCACAGCAGGAAGGACCCGTCACCCCGAAGAAACGCACGCTCTTATCCGGGGGGTTATCGCTGATTGAGATCTCTGCGATTGAAGGAAGCAACCCCTGGGAAATTGTATTCATAAACAACCTGCAGGGAACCTGGGATGGAGCAGCCGGTGATGTGCTGCAAATTACAACTCTCGATACAGGGATTAGCGAACCCGCAGGACCAACTGCTCTACCAGCAGCAATCCGTTCCATCGAGATTAACCCACTTCCATTCTTACAAGGAAAAACGACCGCTATCAAGATCAACGCAGAACCCGGGATTACCTTCTCGGGCACCTTTATGGGACATGATCTGCACATATACCCCGACCAGAATGATGTATATGTCGCCCTTCAGGGTTCACATGCCATGGCTGAACCAGGGCTATACCCCATGCAGTTGAATGGATCGCTTGCAGATGGATCATCATTCTCTTTCTCCCAAATGGTGCCGCTCGCTCCTGTCGATTATCTTTACGACCGACCGTTGATTGTCAACCCAACTACAATCGATCCCGCGGTAACAAAACCGGAAGATGCGCAGTGGAACCAGCTTGCTTTGCCGGCAACGCCAGAACGGTTATGGGACGGCATCTTTGAAATCCCATCGCCGCTGCCCGTCGATTACTGCCTTGAAACTGGTGACTGCTTTTCCTCCAGATTCGGAAACCGCCGTTCGTATAACGGGAGTCCATACAATTCTTTCCATACGGGTCTGGATATTGTCGGAACAGTCGGAACTGATATTTACGCGCCAGCCCCTGGCACCGTGGTCTTCGCAGGTCCACTCACAGTGAGAGGCAATGCCACCATGATCAATCACGGATGGGGTGTCTACACAGCGTATATGCACCAGGATGAGATCCTGGTACAGGTAGGCGATCAGGTTGAATCCGGGCAATTGATCGGTAAGATTGGCAGCACAGGTCGCTTGGAAGGTCCGCACCTGCATTGGGAAGTCTGGGCAGGGGGTGTACAGGTTGATCCACTGGAATGGTTGGAACAAGCCTACCCATAGAGAAGAATTTTCCTAATTTATCTAAACGTTATCACTATCCTGTTGCTTCGTTGTCGTTTTTATCCCCAACATCCTGATCTTCAAAATCACCGGCATAATATTCATCAAGTACCTGTTTGGCACGCGCTAGATCTTTCTCTAAAACCAAGATCTTAACTTCACCGAGAATACCGAATGATACCGGGATAGCCGATGAGGCCGATTCCTGCGAGAGCAGCACCTGGATTCCTTGAGCTTCCAGTAAACCACGCAAAGCCTCTGCCTGGGCAGTACCTGATACTACTTCTAAGAGAGTTAATTCTTCGTCAGACATATTAATTCACCTTTTTATATTTTTTCTCTTGGAGTATAATATCATATGGGAAATTTCGCAAATAGATCGCGACGATTTTTCCATAATAACCGCAAATAATTTAGAGGAATTCCATGGCAGCAGTCTCTTTTGCCTTACAAGAAGATTATTGGGAAAATTTTGAACTCGTTGAAGAGGACATAGAATTTTTATACAACAACCTGCTGGAACTGGAGACGCCGCTAACCACGGATGAGCTGGTTCTTTCCCTGATACAAGAGCGTATCCGGCGGGAAAAGTCAGCTATCGAAAAACGACGCACTTCAAGTGGAGACCTGTACCAGCCAGAAGGAACCTACAAGGTGGATCAAATGCTGGTCTTCCCTGCATTCAACTGGCAGCCTGGTAAAGTCGTGAACGTGCGCCCGGGACACAATCCGGAACTTGGAGAATTTAAGGTTATCAAGGTTGATTTCAGTGAGGGTGGAGAGCGCGAATTCGCCGCCAACCTGAGCGAACACATTCTCAATAATCCCCCAGAGATCGCTGATTACGACCCCGCTCTGGATCAGGAAGTTGTGCTCGAGAACCACTCATCGCTGATCACAACTCATCTGGAAGAAGATCTGAATACCAATCCAGATTTTATACGCATTGCTGGAAGATGGTTCCCACATACTCTGCTGGTAGATGTGAACGTTGGTCACTTGAATCTCGCTGAAGCTGTACTGGATATGGCAGGAGGAGGACCTCAACCAACATCAGAGCTGTTGGATCAAATCGAGCTGAATGCCAGTGTCAACCCCAAGTTATTGGAATTTTCACTTGACCTGGCACTTCAGGAAGACGAACGATTTGATGAAGTCGGTCCCTCAGGCGACATCTTGTGGTTCTTAAAACGTCTTGAACCCAAAGAAGTGTTAGAAAGCCCTGTCTTCCTGAATTACGAAAGGATAGATTTTGATCACGCTCTGCTTTCTGAAGATATGGTTAAACTGGAACGAGATTTAGACGACGAATTATCGAATATCACGGATTGGGATGACAGCTCTGATACCGTCGAGATCAGGTTGATCTTCCCCCATCTCCGTTCTGGCACATTACCGCTTTCGAATCGCTTACACCATCTGTTCCCAACCGCATACGAAGCACCTCGCATCCGCTTCCATCTTGTTGATGGCAAAACGGGTAAAAAATTCCCTGCTTGGGTTGTGCGTGAGAAATTCTACGTCTACGGTTTAAAGAGCTGGTATGAGGAAAAGGAATTAATACCCGGCAGCATCATTCATGTAAAAAGGGGGGGAAATCCCGGAGAAGTGATCGTAGATACAACCGATCAGAGAACCAGTCGTGAATGGATAAGGACTGTATTGGTAGGTTCTGATGGAGGTGTGGTCTACGCATTGTTGAAACAACTGGTAAGCGGACAGGTGGACCCACGCATGGGAATCGCGATCCCCGATCTAGAAGCACTCGATGATGTTTGGAACCAGGCAAAATCGAAGCAACCGCCATTTGAAGAAGTAGTTGTCAATACGGTAAAGGAATTAGCCAAGCTCAATCCACAAAGTCATGTACACGCCAGCGAATTATATGCGGCAGTAAATGTTATTCGCCGCTGCCCACCAGGGCCAATATTTGCGTTATTAGCTTCGCGACCATGGTTCGTTCATGTTGGCGACCTGCACTATCGTTTGAGCGATCAGGAAATTTAATGACCGGAGGGCATAATCCTTGGAATTAAAACGTCCTAGTCTTGTTAAACCCACCCAACATACTCCTTTCCATATCGATTTTGACTGGTGGACAAAAAATGATCGAGACTGGCGAATTTACCTGCAAGGTTTTTTATGCCCCGAACATCAGATGGCTTATGCTGATCTTAATATCGATGAAACGCTGGACTGGGTGGACCCTGAAACAGCTGAAGTCCAACAGGTAGACGGTCTCCAGCATGTATTAATCACTCACTGTGCGAAAGACCCATCCTTTATTACCCAGCAAACGACGCTTGTAGACTCCGTATTCCGCATATTCCTGTCGAATGGGAACGTACCACAAACGCCACTTGAACTCAACGAACAATTGGGAAAGCCTGCAAACACAATATTGAAAACAATCTCGGGGGTCAGGGTCTATCGAGGTATCCGTCCCTGTCTGGAATGACAAACTCGAAAGGTAACAAATATTTACATTATTTTGGGAATCAGGATCAATCCTATCATTACGATACTAACGCTGGTAAATTGGGGTTTAAAATTTCAATTATTCATTTATAATTATACATAACTATCAAAAATGCAGTGCCCCTGTAGCTCAATGGACAGAGCAGTGGCCTTCTAAGCCATTGGTTGTGGGTTCGATTCCTGCCAGGGGCGTTACATTATTAATTAAATTCAGAAGGGGAGAGTTCAAGATTTACATTAATCAAATATTCTTTTGGTAAAATGACTTCAGGAAAGTTTTTTTATTATGCCAGAAATGAAAGGAGAGAACTTTGAGTGAAACAATCTTACGTACAATGAAATTTTACGGTCAGGATGTGACCATTGTCGGTAATGATATTCAGGTCGGACAGAAGGCGCCGGAGTTCGTCGTCCAGGCTTTTGACTGGTCATCTATTGATGCACTGGAAAGTACAAAAGGGAAAGTTCGCATCATCGGTGCGCTGCCATCATTGAACACACCCGTATGCGATCGAGAAACGCGGCGATTCAATGAAATCGCCGAAACCTTGGGAGATGATGTGGTTATCATTATGGTTAGCATGGACCTGCCGTGGACTCAGAAACACTGGTGTACTACCAAGCGTGTGGAACAGGTTATGGTGCTATCAGACCACACAAACGCAGACTTCGCAATAAAATACGGGGTTCTCCTTGAGGAACCGCGCATCCTGCGAAGAGCGATTTTTGTAGTGGGACCCAACAACGATGTATTTTACGCAGATTACATGCCATCAATCGGCGACGAACCAGATTATGATTCAGTGCTCAATGCCGCTCTGGAGGCCATGGAGAGAAATGAAAGCTGATCAACGGTACGATCGCAGTATTTATGAGGAGATTCAATCGATGAGCGTTCGTTCCACACATTGGCGGCTCCGAATGCGTTCCTCCGCTTGGCGGCCTCCAACGGATGTCTATGAGACGGAGGATACGATTCTGATCAGGGTGGAAATTGGTGGTATGAAAGAGGATGATTTTGATATTGAGCTCCAAGGTCACCTGCTATCCATTCGCGGAATCCGCCAGGACACACTCGATAAGGTCGATTACCATCAGGTAGAAATCCGATTCGGAGAATTCTACATTGATATCCATCTACCCGCACCAGTCGTGGCGGACCGTGTAAAGGCAGATTATGACAACGGCTTCCTGCTAATCACCCTACCAAAAGCTCGATCCAGGCAGGTACCAATAGAAAAATAATTAGAAAATGAGGCGACTTTATGCCAGCGTCCCGTTGGAATAAAATACTAGACGACATGATGAACTGGTTTGATGATGAGGAAGATGTAGGAATTCTCGATGAGCAATTCGTATTTCCGATCGTCACGCACGTTATAGAAGATACGGAATCGTCAGAAGAAGATCCAGGCACAGAAGGAGAAGACAGAGAGGACCAAATCCCCTCAGTATTACCAATATTACCTTTACGGGGGCTGGTAGTTTATCCCCAGACCGCAGTACCACTGACGATCGGACAAGCGCGTTCTGTACGGTTAATTGATGATGTGATGAAGAGCGATGAACGGCTGATCGGTCTGGTCGCTTCAACGCAGCCCGAACTAGAAATCCCGGGCGCTGAAGACCTGTATCCGGTCGGAACGATCGCCATTGTCCACCGCCTTTTCCGTGCACCTGATGAGACCATCAGGTTAGTTGTCCAGGGGATGATGCGGTTCAGATTGGGAGAATTTGTCCAGGAAGAACCATATCTGAAAGCAAATATCGAGCTGATCCCTGAAGAGGTTGAAGATGACCTGGAAGTCGAAGCACTGGCGCGCAACGCACGCGATCAATTTGAACACATAGCGGATCTGATTCCCTCAATCCCGCGTGAATTAGTTGCTTCTGTTCTGACATTGGAAGATGCCTTATCCACTGTATATACTATAGCGAATTTCCAGCGTATGGACCTGGAAGACGCACAAGAATTATTGGAACTTGACTCTACAGCCGAAAAATTAAAGAAGCTTGTCAGCATCATGGTGCGTGAAGCTGAAGTGCTCGAGATCGGGCAGCGCATCCAGAAAGAAGCGCGCTCCGAGATTGACAAAGTCCAGCGTGAATATTTTTTGCGTGAGCAGCTTAAAGCCATCCAGAAGGAACTGGGGGAGGGTGACGAACAAACAGTGGAAGCTGAAGAATTCCGCAAGAAAATAGAAGAAGCGCAGATGCCTGAGGAGGCAGAGAAACAATCCAAACGCGAACTCGAGCGGATGGAACATTTGCCTACTGCTGCGGCTGAATATGGTGTGATTCGCACTTATCTCGACTGGTTGGTCTCGCTACCCTGGTCGAATCTAACCAAGGACAATCTGGATATCAAGCACGCACGAGAAGTCCTTGACCAGGACCACTACGGACTGGATGATATCAAAGAACGCATCCTGGAATTCCTGGCCGTCCGTAAGCTTCGCCTGGAACGCGCGGATGAGCTCGAGGAAGGATGGGAAGACGAGATTCACCGCATACGAGAGGGCGTGATCCTATGCTTCGTTGGACCTCCAGGAGTCGGTAAAACATCACTTGGGCGTTCTATCGCACGCGCCTTAGGAAGGAAATTTATCCGCATTTCCTTGGGCGGTATGCGTGATGAGGCTGAAATCCGCGGTCATCGCCGAACGTACATCGGAGCAATGCCAGGTCGTATACTCCAGGCTATCCGTCGCGTAGAATCGCGTAATCCAGTCTTTATGCTTGATGAGGTCGATAAATTGGTCTTTGATTTCCATGGTGACCCGGCCTCAGCGCTGCTGGAGGTGCTCGATCCTGAACAAAATGTGGAGTTTCGCGATCACTACATCGAGGTAGCTTTCGATCTTTCTCAGGTCATGTTCATCACAACCGCCAATACATTGGAGACCATCCCGGGACCACTGCGGGATCGAATGGAGATCATATTTCTTTCAGGTTATACAGATAACGAAAAAATTGCCATTGCGAAAGGGTATCTGGTCCCACGTCAGCTGCGCGAGAATGGGCTTCGATCCGAAGAAGTGACATTCACGGATGATGGTTTGCGGGTGATCATACGATCTTACACAAGGGAAGCCGGTGTACGAAATTTGGAACGCAAAATCGGTGCAGTGTGCCGCAAAATTGTGACCAGGATTGCGGAAGGCGAAATTGAGCGTGCGGATGTGGAAGCCGAAAACATAACACAATTCCTGGATCGACCGATATTCATCAGCGATGCTGAAATTGCTGAGCGCTGCTCAATTCCAGGTGTGGCTACTGGACTGGCATGGACACCAACAGGAGGTGACATTCTATTCGTAGAAGCAACACGAATGCCGGGCAGCAAAGGTTTCCAAATCACCGGTTCCGTAGGCAATGTGATGCAGGAGTCAGCGAATGCTGCGCTTTCTTATGTACGCTCAAAAGCCGCCCAGCTTAACCTGGACGAAAACTTCTACGAGAATATGGACATACATTTACACATTCCCGCCGGTGCCCAGCCCAAAGATGGACCTTCTGCAGGTGTGACCATGGCTACTGCGATCGTCTCGCTTTTATCTGACCGGCTGGTGCGACCGGATGTCGGCATGACGGGCGAGATCACACTGCGTGGACAGGTCATGCCCGTAGGCGGGATCAAAGAAAAAGTGCTCGCCGCACATAGATCCGGTCTGTCGACGGTAATCCTGCCCATTCGGAATGCTGACGATCTTGAAGATCTTCCGGACGAAGTGAGAGACAGTATGCAATTTATTTTGGCAGAGACAGTTGAGGACGTGCTGGATGCTGCCCTAGATACAGGAGCTGGACCAGATGGAGATTAAACAAATATACAATACAAGAAACGGGGGCAAGTAAACAACATGGCAAGGAAAAAACATTCCTCACGGCATTGGTATCCGATCGATCTGCACATCCACACAACAGCATCTAGCGATCACCAGCAACCTGATACGACATTTTTAGATATCCTCAGAAGGGCAGAGATGCGCGGTCTGTCCATCATTGCTTTCACAGACCATAATACAGTAGCGGGATATCGTCGCATGTATGAAGATATTGAGCAGATCGAACTGCTTGAAAAACTGCAGCGCATCCTGCCTGACGAGCAGGTACAACTGGTCGAATATCGTCGTTTGCTGGATAAAATCCTGGTTCTACCAGGGTTTGAGTTCACAGCCACCTTTGGATTCCATATCCTGGGAATCTTTTCGCAGGCTAAACCAGTACGCGAAATCGAACACCTGCTGCTGGACCTGGAAATTCCACCCGAACAGTTGGATAATGGATCCGTAACCGTCGGCGCTTCGAGCGATGTACTGACTGCTTACCGGGTGATTGACGAGGCAGGTGGTATCTGTATCGCCGCACACGCAAATTCCAGCAATGGGGTGGCGATGCGGGGTTTCCCATTTGGCGGGCAAACAAAAATCGCTTATACGCAAGACCCTCACCTGCATGCTCTGGAAGTCACCGACCTTGAATCAAGAGGCGGTCGAACGACTGCTGCTTTCTTCAGCGGCACAAAACCTGAGTACCCAAGACGGATGCATTGCATTCAGGGATCAGATGCTCACAGGCTGGTAGCCGAAACCAGGAACCGGAAGAAGAACCTGGGAGTTGGAGACCGCACAACGGACGTGCTGCTGCCGGAGGTCAGTTTTGAGGCGCTGAAAGAGCTGTTCACCAGCAACGATTTTGCCCGGACTCGTCCACACCGCTTCACCGCTCAGCCAGCTTTTGATTTCATCCGGAATGCACGCGAGGAAGGACCGAACATCATCCAGGACTTTCACGAAGGCATCACCGTGCGCGGCGGTAAACGATATGCAGTGATTGCGGATATATGCGCCTTCGCAAACACGAACGGTGGCACACTTTATCTGGGATTGAACGCCGATCCAAAAAAACCAGTCGCTGGGATATCGGATCCCGAGAACGCCATCGCCCAGCTTGAAAAAGAGATCAGCCAACGGATCAGCCCACATCTGCAGCCCACATTGGACGCGCACGATACAAATGGGAAGAAAATCGTCAGAGCGCTGATCCCCCGAGGAGATGACCCACCTTATGCTGTGGATGATAATAAAATCTACATACGCTCTGAGGCTGAGACAGGTCTTGCGGTTCGTGACGAAATCGTTGGATTGGTCCTTCGTAAACAGCAGCAGCTACCTACCCTGGTGCAGGAACCGCACGTAGATGGGCTGGAGAAGTTAGTAACTACGCCGTCACCCCAACAAGCAGAAAATGAAATCGATACTTCTCCCCGCACGGGCGTTGAAGTAGTTTCGGTGGAAGAACGGGACGGCGTCTCTTATTACACGATGCGCGATTTGCGCAACGGCAAC
>JAUXFR010000212.1 GCA_030622805.1 Anaerolineae bacterium
GGATCGACCGGGTAATTCCAGTCAACGCTTATATACCCGGCTGCCCCCCTCGCCCAGAAGCGATCATCGATGGTGTCGTCAAACTGCTGCAAAGCCTGAAAAATCCACCTGAGATACCTAGTGAAGCACTCTCTCCTACTATCATCGAGATTCATTCACCTGCCAAATCAGGAGGCAGCTAATGGACATGGATACAATCTTTCAGACGGCTCAACTTCTGGTCGAGGATATGGCTGAAAAAATCGAGAAGCCAGATCCGGACCGTATGGATGTGTATATGAAAAATCCGCAGGACCTAGTTAGCGCTGCGGCTGGTCTGCGCGTAAAGCGTCTCGGTTATCTGGCTGCAATTACCGGACTGGACCCAGGAGTTGATATGGACGTACTTGAAGTCCTCTACCATTTCTGCACTGCCTCTGTAACCATAACATTACGCTTTCAGCTGCCTAAAAAATCTCCCTCGATCCCAAGCCTGTGCGAGATCATCCCAGGCGCAGAGCCGTTCGAACGTGAATTAAGTGAGATGTTTGGGATAAAGGTGATTGGCTTGCCCAACCCCGAACATCTCTACCTGCCTGATGATTGGATCGAAGGGGATTATCCACTGCGCAAAGATTTCAACCGGGGAACAATCTCGGTATGACGAACAGGAAAAGTGAGAACATGCAGGCAAATGGAAAAAGTGAACGATTTATCGTACCTATCGGTCCACAGCACCCGGCGCTGAAAGAGCCCGAACACTTCCGTTTTACGGTTGAGGGTGAAATTGTTACCAACGCATATGTGAGATTGGGATACGCTCACCGGGGCATCGAGAAGGCTACCGAACAGCGCAACTGGGTGCAGACGAATTACTTACTGGAGCGCATCTGCGGAATCTGTTCACACATCCACTCGACCGCCTACTGCCTGGGTGTGGAGAAGCTGGCAGGAGTTCAGGTGCCTCCACGGGCATTGGCGATCCGAACGCTGGTAGCCGAATTAGAACGCATCCACAGCCATATGCTCTGGTTAGGTGTTGCTGCTCACGAAGCCGGTTTCGACACGCTCTTCATGTATAGCTGGCGAGACCGTGAAACGGTCATGGATATTCTCGAGCAGTTGACAGGCAATCGAGTCAATTACTCGGCCAACCTCTTGGGTGGAGTCAAATACGATATCGATCAAGAAATTGCTGATTCGATCCTGGAAGGCATCGACTTTCTGGAAGAACGCACCCGTCACTACCTTGAAATAGTTACCACGGACGCATTGTTCCTGCAGCGCACACGTGGTGTTGGCGTAATGACCAAAACCCAGGCTGAAGTCATGCGCGCAGTCGGTCCAACCGCAAGGGCTTCTGGCGTGACCCGCGATATACGGGTGGAAGCGCCTTATGCAGCTTACCCTCAATTTCCCGCTCGCATAACCTTAGCGACAAACGGTGATGTGGAAGCCAGATTCGTAGTGCGAATCGAAGAACTTTTTGAAAGCCACCGTCTCATCCGAGAAATATTAGCAAATCTTCCTGAAAGTGATTTGCGGGCTCGTTTCCCGCGGCGGATCAAGCCTGGCGAAACCATCATACGGGTGGAAGCACCGCGCGGTGAGTTGTTCTACTTCATTAAGAGCAACGGCAGCGACAAGCCGGAACGCGTCAAGGTTCGCACTCCAACCATCTGCAATATGAGCTCCGTGGTGAAGCTCGCTGTGGGACACCAGTTAGCTGATATTCCATTAATCCTTGCCGGTATCGACCCGTGCTTTTCGTGCAATGACCGCGGAGTGATCATCACTCGCCGGCAAAATAAACCTGATTTATGGACCTGGGAGCAATTGAGACAATACGGGATTGGTTATTACGATGGAAATAATAAATAATCTAATCGCACTTTTATTCTTCCCCGCCGGCCTATTCCTGTTGGTTCTGGGACTGGCTTATGAATGGGTGGACCGGAAACTGATAGCGCAATTCCAAAACCGGATCGGACCACGCTGGTTCCAACCGCTGGCAGACACCGTCAAGCTGCTGGCAAAAGAGGAGGTCGTACCCGAAGGTGTGAATGTGGCTTTATTCAAAGGTTTACCGGTCGTCGCTTTGGCTGGGGGGCTGACGGCTGCCCTGTATGTACCCATGGCTGGATTACCATCAACGTACAGCTTTCAAGGGGATTTGATCGTCACCCTCTATCTGCTCAGCCTGCTGACGCTCTGTATGGGACTGGCGGGGTCAAACACAATGGATCGCTTTTCGCTGATCGGTGCTACCCGAACGCTGACCCAGCTCTTCTCCTACGAAGCGCCTTTCATGCTGGCTTTGCTCGGTCCTGCCATGGCTGCAAGAAGCTGGCAAATCAGTGAGATCACCGCATACACCGACGGACGCTGGCTGATATTAACCCAACCATTGGGCTTCATCGTTGCGCTGATCGGCTTGATGGGGAAGCTGGAGCTGCCCCCCTTTGACGCGCCGGAGGCAGAGACGGAGATCGTCGCTGGTGCGATGACGGAATACAGCGGCAAAGGTCTGGTTCTCTTCCACCTGGGCAAAAGTGCAGAAATGGTGATCGGTCTCACCCTGATCGCCGCATTCTACCTGGGTGGGGTTGCCAATCCATTGTATTTCATCCTGAAGACGCTTGCCTTGTTATTTATCATCGCCGGGCTGCAATCCCTCCTGGCGCGTCTGAGAATTGACCAAACGGTTGGTTTGTGGTGGCGTTACGGCGTATTGCTTGTACTGGTTCAATGGTTGATTCTGATTGTTGGACAAAGGATCATCTTATGAAATTCGGCACAATGATAAGTGATATAACGGCTTCACTATTTAAGCGCCCGGTCACAGAAAAATATCCGCTGGTGCGATATCCGGTACCTGAGAGACTGCGTGGTCATCTGCGCTGGGATCCGGAGAAATGTACGGGGTGTGGGTTATGCGCGATGGATTGTCCCGCAAACGCAATTGAAATGATCGTGATCGATAAGAAAGCCAAACGCTTCGTGATGCGTTATCACGTGGATCGCTGCACTTTCTGCGCACAGTGTGTATTTAGCTGCAGGCAGGGCTGCCTGGAAATGTCCAACGATACATGGGAATTAGCGGCTTTGAACAAAGAACCTTTCAACGTTTTTTTTGGAGAAAAGGATGATATTGAATGCATCCTGGCAGGATCAACTGCGCAGGACACTTAACCGCTTTCCATACATAAAACGATCTCCTCGCCTGGCAATCCTGGGTATCGGGAACGAGCTGTGTGGTGACGACTCGGCTGGTGTTCTTATCGCTGAAGCGTTGCAACAACTCATTGAGAACCAGGACGTATTGGTGATCAACGCAGGTACCGTCCCCGAAAATTTTGTGGGTGTGCTGCGACGTTTTATGCCCGGTTTAGTTCTAATGGTTGACTCTGCCCGTATGGGTAAATCACCAGGCGAAGTGGAATGGATTAAATGGGAAAATGTGACGGGCGTTAGCGTATCCACGCATACATTGCCGCTTAATATCACTGCCAGCTACCTAGTGGATGAACTGGATTGTGAGGTAATTCTGTTAGGGATACAACCTGATCGTATTACCATCGGCGCCCCTCTTTCACAGGAAGTTCAAAACGCCATCGACGAGATCATATCTAGCATTGTCAATTCACCTCAGGGCACCAACCAGAATAGTGACATTAGTACCAGGGATACATCCTCCCTTCTCGTTGAGATCGATGGTCTTGAAAAAGGATTTCTCCCGTAAACAATTTGCCTGGATCAGGA
>JAUXFR010000207.1 GCA_030622805.1 Anaerolineae bacterium
ACACACGTTCCATTACTCAGTTTCTCCTACAGCGCAATATTCAGTTTCGCTTGTTTCATCCCACACCTATTTATCCATGATATTAAGAATCTGTTGTTCTTTTAATTCAATTAGATAAACACTCGAATCACCGTAAGGTTACGGATACTCTTATTCCCTTTCACCCCTTTCCCCTATACCTTGTTTTAGCGATATAATTTCATCCACATCGCTATGAACATCTACTTCGCCTGTTCGATCACCGGCGGTCGAGATGACCAGGCCGTTTATCAAACAATTGTCGCCGCGCTTCAGTCGGACGGACATGAGGTACCCACCGCCTTGCTTGCGACCCCGCAGGTGATGGCTCTGGAAGGCATCGTCGACCCCATGGAAGTCTACCGGCGCGATGCTGCCTGGATAGAGGGTTGTGACTTGCTCGTGGCAGAGGTCAGCACACCTTCGCACGGGGTCGGTTACGAGATCGGTTACGCCCTGGGTAGAGGTAAACCCGTACTCTGCCTGCACAGGCAGGGAGTGAATGTCTCTAAGATGATCCTGGGCAATCAGGATCCAAATTTGCACTTGCTGGTTTATCAAACACCCGACGAAGCGGTGCACGCTCTTCGCGTGCATATCGACGGTTTCAATTAAGCCAATCCAACAGCGCTGAACTCAAATCGACACAGGAATATATACACTGCATCCTGCTGGCAGATGGCGAGCTGGATATCCGGGATTAATTTTCCGAATTACTGAAACGCTCGGGTCTTGAAACCGGCGTGAAGTTCAGCCCTTCTTCGCTACTGCGATCAACACTGATGACTGCACCTTCGCTACATTCACCAGAGAGTATAGCCAGGGCCAGTGGATCCTGCAGTTCTCGCTGGATGGCTCGTTTGAGCGGTCGAGCGCCGAAGTCCGGATCGTAACCCACATCGGCAAGATATTCGCGAGCCGCCTCGCTAACCTCAAGTATGTATCCACGCTCCTTTAGAAGCTGCGCCACACGCCGGAGCTGGATATCAACAATCAGCGCGATATGCTCACGTGTGAGCGGATGGAAGATCACGATTTCATCAATGCGATTGAGGAACTCGGGTCGGAAATGTGCCTGTAAAACCTGTGTTAGCATGTCACGGGTCACGTTCTCTTGCGTTCCATCCCTGCCAATCCAGAGCTCGTTTCCGAGGTTGCTGGTCATGATAACCACCGTGTTGCGGAAGTCCACAGTGCGACCTTTCCCATCGGTCAGACGCCCATCGTCAAGCAACTGCAAGAGCACGTTGAAGACTTCGTGATGCGCTTTCTCTATCTCATCGAAAAGCACCACACTGTAGGGGCGGCGGCGGACGGCTTCCGTCAGCTGACCGCCTTCCTCATGTCCGACGTATCCAGGTGGGGCACCCACCAACCGTGAGATCGTATGGCGTTCCTGGTATTCGCTCATATCAATACGCACCATGGCATTTTCGTCATCGAACAAGAACGCGGCAAGAGCGCGGGCCAGCTCAGTTTTACCGACACCGGTGGGTCCGAGAAAGATAAAAGACCCAACTGGGCGGTTGGGGTCTTGCAGACCGGCTCGCGAGCGGCGCACGGCGTTAGAAACGGCCAACAGAGCATCGTCCTGTCCAACTACCCGACGATGCAAGTGCTCCTCCATGTGCACCAGCTTCTCCACCTCGCCTTCCATCAATCGTGCGACGGGTATTCCAGTCCAGCGAGACACAACCTGACCGATTTCCTCTGCGTCCACTTCCTCTTTTAAAAGTGCACCATCCGTCTGCATTTCTTTGATGCGGCGCTCGCCCTCAACTCGCTTCTCTTCCAGTTCACGCAGCGTGCCATATCGCAGGCGAGCCGCTTTCTCCAGGTCGTTGTGGCGTTCAGCGCGCTCCATTTCCACACGCGCCTGTTCTATTTGTTCCTTGGTTGACTGAAGGTCGGTGATCGCCTGCTTCTCCGTACCCCAACGGGCGTGAAGCTGCATAGACTGCTCCTGCAGGTCTGCCAGGTCCTTTTCTAACTTCTCCAATCGCTCCTTTGAGGCTTTGTCCTTCTCTTTCTGCAGAGCCTGGCGCTCGATCTCCAACTGCAGAATTGCGCGATCCACCTCATCCAGCTCTTGCGGCTTTGAATCAATCTCGGTGCGTAAACGAGCCGCAGCCTCATCGATCAGGTCAATAGCTTTATCGGGCAGGTGCCTGTCGGCGATGTAGCGGTTCGATAATGTCGCTGCTGCGATCACTGCTGGATCCGTGATGCGTACCCCATGGTGCACCTCATAGCGCTCCTTAAGGCCACGCAGAATACTGATCGTTTCCTCGACAGAGGGTTCGGTCACCATCACCGGTTGGAAGCGGCGCTCCAGGGCAGGATCTTTCTCTATGTGCTTGCGGTATTCGTCAACCGTGGTTGCGCCGATCATATGCAGCTCCCCGCGCGCCAGCATGGGCTTCAGCATGTTGCCGGCGTCCATGGCGCCTTCGGCAGCACCGGCACCGACTACGGTGTGCATCTCATCCACAAACAGGATAATCTCCCCCGCTGCTTCGGTGATCTCTTTGAGCACAGCCTTTAGGCGCTCTTCAAACTCACCACGATATTTGGCGCCCGCAATAAGAGAGCCCATATCAAGCTGCATCAGGCGTTTGTGTTTAAGCCCTTCAGGCACGTCTCCTTTGACCATCCGCTGCGCGAGTCCCTCGACGATAGCGGTCTTGCCCACACCAGGATCGCCGATCAGCGCCGGGTTGTTTTTTGTTCTCCGGGAGAGTATCTGGATCACACGGCGAATCTCCTCGTCGCGCCCGATGACTGGATCCATCTTTCCCCGGCGAGCCAGCGCGGTCAGATCTCTACCGTACTTCTCCAGCGCCTGGTAGGTGTCCTCCGGTGTTTGGGATGTGACTCGCTGAGAACCGCGCACCCCTGCTAATGCTTTCAGGATTGCGTCCTTGGTCAGCCCATATCCATCCAACCGTTTTCCCTCACTGCTTTCGGTCAACCCGAGCAGGATGTGCTCGGTAGATACATAATCGTCCTTCATACCCCTGGCGTATCGTTCAGCAGCTTTCAGTACTTCTGCTGACTGCCGGCTGAGACCAACTTCAGTACCGCCTCCATAAACCTTCGGTCGGTCTTGCAGATCATTTGCGACCTCTTCACGTAAACCAGCGACACTACCCGACACCCTGGTAACTAAGGCTGGAACGACACCATCCTCCTGGCTCAGCAGGGCAAGCAGCAAATGCGCTGGTTCGATCCCTTGATGATTGAAATCCTCCGCCAGCTGTCTCGCATTCAGAATCGCCTCTTGCGATTTCTGTGTGTATTTTTCTAAGTTCATTTCTTCTTGCTCCTTACGGCTACTTTGTTAACCTGATCTTGAGGTATGTCATTCTGAACAGTGAAAAGAATTCAACATGCTGTGTCAGAGATTCTTCATCATAATACTTCACCTTGTTCAGGACATTTACAGAATGGCATACCAAAGAATTTTAGTTGACAGTATACTTCTAACAATTCAATCTTATTATATTGATCAGATGTAGGAAAACTATAAACATGCCGTTAACGGATTGTTGGAAAAGAAAATGCGACCTGAATACTTGACGATTTGATCTTGGGGTGATAAACTCCGCCCAATATGTATACACTTAGTAGCAAAATCGAACGCGCCCGTCGCATCCATATGCCATCCATTGGGGGAGGTCGGTCGCCAATTGATTAGAATTTTTCACTAATTCAAGCACAGGTCACCCTCCCTCCCAGGAGGGTCTTTTTCTTTATTAATAAGTATACAACGAT
>JAUXFR010000174.1 GCA_030622805.1 Anaerolineae bacterium
GCACAGATAAGGTAATCAACCCGCGCGGAATTCGAGCATATGTGAACAACGAGGCTTTCTTCCACGCAGCAGCGCTGGTTTTGAAAAAAAGACCCGCTGCACGCTTCCTCTGTCCGGCTATGGAGAATGAAGCGCAAGCACAGCATTGGGTTGAACACTATAATGTGTCAAACAACGTTATTTTGCTCCCAAGGCAAACTACGGAGCATATGGCGTCTTTATTCCGCCAGGCGAAAGTCGCGGTCTCACCAAGCACGCATGATGGTACGCCCAACACGCTTCTGGAAGCCATGGCGAGCGGCTGTTTTCCGGTCGCTGGGGATATCGAATCGCTCAGGGAATGGATCACACCAGGAGTGAACGGTCTGCTGGTGAACCCGAATGACCCACAGGAAATCGCGGATGCGATCCTGCTGGGCTTAGAACAGAATTCGCTGCGCAAACGGGCGATGGTGCACAACCAGCAGTTAATCGCTGAACGGGCTGATTATCGAACCGTAATGCCAGAAGCTGCAGACTTTTACAGGTTGGTAGTAGATATTGGGATGAAATCGTGATCAGGTGCTTGTACTATTCGATATAGGCGCGCAGCTGGCTTTGGATACCGTACCTGCGCAGTCGGTTTAGCGCCTGGGCTTCGATCTGCCTGACGCGTTCGCGAGTGACTCCCATTTTACGCCCCACCTCGTTCAAAGTGAGTACCTGACCATCAACCAGCCCATATCGAAGCTGCAGGATGCGAGCTTCACGCGGTGGAAGCATATCCAAGACTCCTTCCAGTTGCTCTCGAAGCAGGTTCTGAGAGGCCGTCTCGTCAGGAGGGGGCGTCTCCTGATCTTCGATGAAGTCACCAAGCATATCGTCCTCCTCATCGCCGATCGGCATCTGAAGTGATATCGGGCGGCGTGCAACCTGGATCATATGCTCGACTTTCTTGGGACTTACTTCAAGGGACACTGCCAATTCCTCTACTGTTGGATCACGGCTGAACTCTTGTTTGAGCTGGTGCTGCACACGCAGCATACGGCTGATCTGATCGCCCATATGCACCGGCACACGGATTGTACGGCTCTGGTCAGATAGCGCGCGGGTGACCGCCTGCCGGATCCACCAGGTTGCATAGGTGCTGAATTTATAGCCGCGGTGATAATCGAACTTCTTCGCAGCGCGCATCAATCCGATGTTGCCCTCCTGAATCAGATCGAGGAAGGGTACACCGCGCCCCATATATTTTTTCGCTACACTGATCACCAACCGGGAATTCGCCACGATCAGATGTTCGCGTGCCTGCCAGCCATCTTCGATCAATCGCTGCAGTTCTTCACGTCGATGCTTGCTCACATTCCCCTGCACAATCTCCTCGCGCGACATTCGACCAAGTTCGATTCGCTGTGACAGGTCCAATTCTTCTGGTGATGTAAGCAGCGGAACGCGAGAGGCCTCCTTGATGTAGAGACCGATCGTATCATCTACATCTATATTTGCCAATATATCTTCAACGATGACAGTTTGAACGATATCTTCGCTCTCTTTTTCTTCTGCTTCCAGTTCTTCATCTGCAGGTTCTTCAACAGCTTCTTCGATGTAGGGAATACCCGCGTTCAGCAGCGCCGAAAATGCTTCTTCGAGCTGGTTGATATCCTTCTCTGCCTGAGGGAAAAAGTGCAGAATATCATCCAGGGATATATAACCCCTCTCTCGTCCTAACTCAATCATGCGTGCGAGTACTGAGAACGAATCTTCTGGATTATCTATAGCTGCGAGTAATTTTTCGTCTATAATTTTATTCATCACGTTTCATGGATCGAGATGCATCTGCCAACAAAGTGCAGCTGCCTGCACTGGGAAAATCGCGAATAATCAAACACTTAATTCTACCACACCTTGTCAAGTCCTTTCAAATAAAAGTCTTGTGATTATTGAAAACCCGGTTTGAGAATCGCGAAAAAACGGAAGTTAGTTATAGTGCAGATGGATCGAAGTCCACCCCAAGGCAGGATATATCGCAATCCCAGCATCACGCATACACCCTGACCGGTCGAGGGGAACTTACCGACGAATTCATGCACTGCCATAATCCAGTGCAAATGTCTATATTAAAAAGACGGAATCCCTGGCTAAAATTTTGTCAGGGAAGCTGCCTGGATAACAATTTAATATAAGAATACTGAGCTGACAAAATTATGGTTTGCGTGTTTCTATAACTGCATTCCCTCGCTCAAGCTGCTGGTTATCGAGGGTCACAAGGCTATCCTCCAATTGATCCGCTAGCGCAATATATACAGCATCACAGCCCCTTACTCGCTGGTCTGCGGCAATAGCCGCAGCACGTTCAGATAAGGGAAGTGAAACCGGTATAAGTTTTATAATCCCGGAACCTTTCAATTGATCAATCGCCCTGTAAGCCAGATTTTTGTCCCCCACACCACGACTGAGCGCTGAAGCAACTTCAGCTAGCATAATTGCTGGAGCCACAATCGATCCCCCTTCTATCTGGACAGTTTCGAACCATGCCCAACTATTAAAATGCTCCTGCTCATGAGCATTGATCATGGCCATGTAAACGCTGGCATCGATGACGGGCATTGATCACCTGCGCTGTTCGGCGATTAACTCCACGCCACTCTTATCTGATTTCCAGGAAACAGCAATTTCCTGCGCCAGGGCTTTCATTTCTTTATACGCCTTTTCGGTCTGAATCTCTCTCAATCGCAGTACTTCATCATCGGTTAATGGACGCAGCACAGCCACTGGTTCACCATGCACAGTAACGATATATTCAGCCATCTCTTCTCGTACCTTCCGCAAAACGCGTGAAGCCTGGTTTTTCAACTCGCGCACTCCAATCGTATCCACCATTAATACCTTCCTCTCGGCTTTTTTGTAGCCACAATAGGGCCACATTATAAACAATCTAATATACTTCAGTCAAGGTAAAACTTCAGTCTTATGAAAATAGTTTGATGTTAGACAGGAGTGTATTGGGGTTGGCGATTGTACGCGCCATTCTTCAAGCTCGTCTACTATCGCGCCCGCTCAAACCCCAAACGTTTCCATCTTCCCACGGGAGTTCCCAAAGATACGGTAGATTTACCTGGTGCCTGGAGAGGTAGGTGTTTTTTTCTCGAATTTGGATGCTATAATTCCATCTAAAGGTCACTATTAAAGTTGAACGTCTCACAGTGGTTGCCGATGACATCTACCAACGAAGAGGGCGAACCCACCCTACTTCTTAAAACCAAACTACACATGCCGCGTCTAAGTGGCGGCTTCATCCCGCGCCCACACCTGATCGAGCGGCTAAACCGCAACCTGGACCGCAAGCTCACCCTGATCTCCGCCCCGGCGGGGTACGGCAAGACGACACTTATGGCTGCCTGGTTGGGATCGTGTGAGCGGTCTTCGGCATGGTTTTCCCTCGATAAAAACGACAACGATCTGGTACTCTTTCTCAGCTACTTCGCCACCGCTATTCGTAATGTTTTCCCCCATTCGTGTTCGGATACTTTGGAGCTCCTGCGTTCGCCTCAGACACCAACACTTGACTACCTGGTCGGGACACTGACAAACGAAATCGATGACCTGCCAGGTTCGATTATGCTGGCGCTCGATGACTACCACTTTATCAACGATAAGGCCATCCAGCAGCTCATAGCCCGGCTGATCAATTATCAACCGGCAAGTCTCCACCTGGTGATCGCGACCCGATCAGACCCGCTGTTGCCGCTGCCAAGGTTGCGCGCGGACCAGCAGATGTTTGAACTTCGCTCTGAAGATTTGCGATTCTCAGCGGAGGAAGCTGCACAATTCCTGAGGTACGCTACCGAAGGAACCATCGATCACGACACGACCATTGCCATTAATCAACGCGCTGAGGGTTGGGTCGTCGGAATGCAGCTGGCGGCTTTATCCATAAAGAGCCGGGACCAGGCTGCCTTTCTCGAAGGATTCCGGGGCGATACTAATAAATTTGTCCTGGAGTACCTGGTCAATGAAGTATTGATGGGACAGCCGACTGAGGTGCAGCAGTTTCTCCTGAAAACTGCCATCCTTGAGCGATTCTGCGCTGATCTTTGTGATGCGATCACTGGGAAGCAACCAGATCAGGAACGGACCATCCTGGAGGAACTGAAACGCGCCAATCTCTTCCTGATCTCGCTGGATGAGATAGGTTACTGGTTTCGCTACCATCACCTCTTCCAGCAAATGTTGCTGGGGAAGCTCATCTCTCAGAAAAGCCGAGCCGAAATTGCAGACTTGCATCTCAGCGCCAGCAGGTGGCTGGGTCACCACGGTTACATTGAGGAGGC
>JAUXFR010000208.1 GCA_030622805.1 Anaerolineae bacterium
AAACAAGCAGGTCGGTCTGATCGTGCTGGATGCAGCCGGCGATCTGGTCGATATCTATCAGGGTGACGATCCGATCAATAAAACACTGGAACTTGTCAACCAGGCAATAAACGGAACATGAGTGCATAGAGAAATCAATATTGGTGAATATTAGCGATAATTCGTGGATTCAATCACCTATGGTAAGATGGTATTGAGACAATGGGAACCATCCGAATTTATTGTAAAATAGAATAACCCAGCCATCCAACGAGTATGAGTGAGACACTGACTGCCCTATGGAACCAGCTTGTTTATCTGTTCACTAACCTGACTCTGATAAACATCCTGGATATCTTGTTGTTGGCATTGTTTTTCTTCGTCATATTTCAAGCCCTATACCAAACAAGAGCGTTGCAGGTTTTGCGCGGCACGCTTATTATCGCTGTACTGGGAATAGCCCTCTTCCTGTTGATACCACTGGAAACGGTCAGGCTATTGGTACAGGGGTTGTTGATCGCTGGAATAATCGCACTACCGATATTATTTCAGGACGAACTCAGGCGATGGTTGACGGGTCTAGGACAGATTGGAATACGTCGCGAGAATGGTTCCGCTTTCGTCCGTTTTGAAGACACCATCTTGACTGCAGTCGAACAATTGTCCACACGACGGCATGGCGCATTGATCGTTCTGGAGGGCACCACACCCCTGGATGACATCATCGAAACCGGCATCGCTCTGGATGCCCAACAGGTAACATCGGAACTGCTGACCACCATTTTCTATCCCAACACCCCTCTGCATGATGGCGCAGTCGTCCTGCGTGGCGACCGTCTCATGGCTGCCAGCTGCATCCTCCCTATGCAAAAAGAACAAACGGAATCCGCTCACCTGGGAACACGCCACAGAGCCGCGCTTGGTCTCACCTTCCAGGTTCCAGACGCAATAGTGATCATCGTATCCGAGGAAACTGGTAGCATCTCGGTCTCACAAGCAGGACGCATCTATCGTGGATTAAGTGCATCGGAATTGCAAGACTGGCTGGACCGCTTTCGGCTCCAAAGTGAAATCCGACCAATAATCCACTGGGGTTGGCTGCGCACCGGTGGGCCTAAAATCATTTTGGCAAACATAATCGTCGCTCTTGCGCTCTCGCTCGTAGCCTGGGTCAGCGTCACAATCCAGACCAACCCCCCACTAACGATCAACGTAACCGATGTGCCGCTGAATGTCATACCCCCTTCACCAGATGTTGTCTTGATTAGCACACTGCCGGAAACCGTCGCTGTTGAGGTTCAGGCTCCCGAAGATAGAATCGAAGTACTTACCTTGGATAACATTAACGCTCAGGTGGACTTATCGGAATTACCCTCAGGGTCATATCAGGTGCCGGTAGAAGTGGCTATAACTGACGAGAGAGTTCAGATTGTCTCTATTGCTCCACCCGCAGTTTCCGTTATCCTGGAAAACTACGTGCAGCGTGAGCTCGAAGTGTTTATAGAGATCCTGGGTGATAATTTGCTTCCACTGGGGTATGAGCTCGGTGAATACAGCGCGACACCTGAATACGTTTCGATTCAGGGTGCGGATTCGGTTGTCGCCCAGGTCGCACAGGCAAAAACAGCGGTTGACGTTTCAGGACGTACTGAAGATTTCCAGGTCGTCACTCCGATAGACCTTCTTGATCAAGAAGGGGACATCGATGATGACCTTGTTCCCTCCCCACAACAAGTCGTAATTGATGTGATTATTATACAGACCTTCAGCACACGTGAGATTGCCATTCAGGCAGTGTGGGATGCCAGTACACTGGATACTGATTATACGATTACAGGCGCAGTCGTAAACCCAAGCGTGGTAACGCTCACAGGTCAGCAAAGGGCTTTAGAAGCAGCCGGCGATTACTTACAGACAGCCACCATCGATCTGACAAACATTCGCAGCGAGTTCAGTGAACAGGTGCCGCTGATCATACCAGAAGGTGTTACGGCGGTTGATAAAGATGGCAATCGATTATTGAACGTGTTCGTCACGATAACCATTGAACCGGTTACAGACTATTATTCAGAAAGAAGAAGAGTCGAGCTGCGAGGATTAGATCCCAACCTGACAGCAAGAGTCTCAGATAGTTGGGTTTCTATCTTACTCTTTGGACCCAAACCGGTTCTCAGGGAAATCGAGAGCGATCCAAGTCTGCTCAACGTCTATGCGGATTTGTCAGACTTACAAACACCGGGTACTTATACCGTAATCCTGCAGTACGAAGCTCCAGAAGATATAACAGCAGAAGTATTTCCCCCAGAAATAGAGGTTGTTATTTCTGCCGTGCCTTGACGCATTAATTACATGTATGAGGAACAAGTATGGCAAACGAGTTGACTGAACAAGTGATTAATCCCATTAACCAGCATCGCCTCATGCTGTTAAAGGAAACTGCAGGATCTGGACCGGTATTGATCCTGACCCACGACAATCCTGATCCCGACGCCCTTGCCTCCGGAAAAGCCCTTTTATATTTGCTGTGGGAAGCATGGGGTATTCCAGGTCACTTGCTCTACAGTGGTCTGGTAGCCAGAGCGGAAAATCAAGCCATGTTGAGAAACCTGGCGCCAGAATGGGAACACACGGAGAACCCCAATAATCTGGCTTCGTATTCAGCGGTCGCTTTGGTAGATACGCAGCCGAGCGCCGGCAATAATCGCTTCCCAGATGAACGCCTGCCAGACATCGTTATCGATCACCATCACCCAATTCGGGAATCTCTTCAAAAAGTCCCCTATATTGATATGCGCCCCGAAATAGGCGCAACCGTCAGCCTGCTGTTCCAGCACCTCGAAGCAGCAAACATCCAACCTGACCCAATCTTAGCGACCGCCATGTTTTACGGGCTGCAGACCGACACCCAGGGGCTTGCGCGCGGTGCCTCTCCGGTTGACCAGAACGTTTACTTCAAATTGCTCAATATGCTCGACCACGAAATGCTGATTCAAGTCGAGAGGGCAGGTCTACCCCGCGAGTATTACCGCGCCTTCAATAAAGGGTTGCTGGCTGCAAAGGTTTTCGACCATTCTGCTGTGGCATATCTTGACCAAATCCACCGACCTGACTTTGCCGCTGAGATGGCTGATCTGCTGATCCGTCTGAACGATATGAAAGCCGTATTATGCATCGGTTTCCATGAGCATACGCTCTACCTTTCGCTGCGTACAGAACCTTCAGGGATCGACGCTGGAAATACAATTCAGAAGATCATCTTACCTCCAGGAAAGGCTGGGGGACATGGGACGATGGCAGGTGGGCAGATAAATCTGACAGACCAGGATATCGATGCCCTCGTCAACCAGATCACAGAGCGCTTCCTTTCCACCATGAGTGAAACGGGCTCTGGAAAACCTATGCTGGATGTGTAATATGGAAAATCAAAGAAATACACAAACACCCTTCCCCAATGATAAAAACCTTGGGTTCCAGCTCATCAACAAAGATGGAGACATCATAGCCATACCATCTCTACCGGTCACGATTGGTCGTGATGAGCAGGTTGATATCCAACTCGATGATGATTCTGTCTCTGCAGCACATGCCCGTATCTTCTATGATGACAGAGTACGGGCAGTGTGTATTGAGGATTTACGGTCGTTAAATGGCATATATATCAATGGCAAACCCACCTCCTCAAACATCCTTTTCGATAGTGTGAATATCACATTCGGCTTGGAAATGCTGACTTTTCGCAATGTTGATTTTATCCCGCAGAATGATGAATGAACCACATAAAAACTCAAAATGTTTTTACACGTACAC
>JAUXFR010000215.1 GCA_030622805.1 Anaerolineae bacterium
ACGTCCCGCCAGACCGGAGAGCACAGAACGGATATCATCAGTATCCCCCAACCATCCAGAGATACGCGTGCCCAGTTGAGACATCACCTCATCGTAAATCTGCGAAGGACGCTGGTCAACGATCAACAATGTGACATAATATTTTCGCATCTCACGTGCGATGGTGCTGAATGTAGTCTGTGCAGCCATCTCGTGATTCAGCAGTTTATGCGCTTCCTCAACCACCACAACCAGAGGTCTGGGCTCATTTTCATTTGTAGTGCGGAAATGATTGGTCCGCTTTTCCCATGCTTGTCTGATACGGCGTGTCAGCAGGTTGCTCACCAACAGATAATCAAGATCGTTCTCAAACCGACCAAATGACAGGATAACATGCTGCCCTGATTCAAGAGATTTGATAATCTCTCCCACAGTATCGGCAGCGGGATTCTCAACAATATATTGACGATGGAAAATCCTACCTAATTTATTGTGTAATCCCTCTGCCGCTGCAATATTCGCACCGCTGGAGATGGCCCAACCGGCGATACTGTTTGAAGGGTAATATTCGTTGCCATCTTCATCTTTCACCTTGCCAATACTTTTCATTTTCCGAAACTCAGAAACCCATTTATCCTGCCCAAAAGAAGACATCAAGGCATCCAGTGTTGCGGGAGTTGTTTCCTTAAGGTTCAGTTCGCGCGTTAACAACTCGATATCTTCCGGGGTGATATCTCTTTCTGCTATCTCGAGATTGTAATCGGGTGTTTGATTGCGAATGCGAGCCCCCTTCCCTAGTCCTACAACGCGCACTCGTGCAGTGAATTTATTCCGCAGACCGATCACTCGCTGCTTAGAATCGGATGCGATGTCATCGTATGCATACTCATTGTGCATATCGAGAACCAGCACGGAGGCCTGATTAAGTTTAATCAATCCTGCCAGGATGATGCGAGTCAGGAAAGATTTCCCTGTACCTGTAGCCCCGAAAATCCCGGACGAGCGTTGAACGAACTTCTCAAGGTTAACACAAACAGGATGACCTTGCTCACGTGTATAGCCAATCACGTAATTACCTTTCACATCCGGCTCTCCAAATATTTCAGCGATATCACCTGCATCCGCCAGAAAGACTTCTGAATGGTGTGGTGGGATGGTTTTGACCGGCAAAGGATGCGGATGTTCTCGGAGACCCGTGTCGATCAGCTCCACCCAGCGGTTGTATTCTTGGTAGTTTATATCTGGATCCGGACCGCACTCCAGCATCAGCGCCGGCAATACTTCTAGATTCGTGTACAGCGTCTGACCGTGCAGCATGCGCGCCAGGTCAGGTGGCAGCCGCATTTCGCTCTGCTCGTCCGCAAATCGCGGATCTGTAGCACCAAGATAAATATCAGTGACCAGACCGTAAAACATCCAGTCACCACTCCTGATAACGACAAAAGCACCTTCCTGTACTTCTTGGGATGGCACAGTAAGGCGAATGCGCAGGTTTTCTTTCAACCCACCACCGACAATGTAACCTATCTGATTTTTATGATTCATGATGCCAGCTCCTGCAGTTAATTATTCTCCACACTTGCATGTTCAGATCTTCCATCAAATTTCAGCAATCGAGTTCAGCACGTTCATCAAAGTTCCGTAATCATCTCTCAGAAGCACGATCAGTTCCTGCACTGCCGAATCGTACCAGGTCTCATCCCCTGATTCAGCGTACGCCCGTTTTGCCTTCATCAAGTGGGCTGCCAACAGGTCACCTACTGGTAGGTCGCTCGCTCGCAAGATATGCCGAAAATATCCAAAACGTCCCTCTCCTGTGAACTCTCTTATTTCATCTGAATCACACAGGAAGATCAAATCCAGGCTGAGCGCTGGCCGTGGAGGCAGCAGATGGTAGATCCGTCCATCTTCCTTGTAACCAACCGACATTACACTCATTTCGATTGGAACGTTGCGGTTAAATCGATTATCTGCGATGATGTTCTCCTGAACACCTTCCGCTGCAACTAACTGACGCACCAGACCGTCATCATCAATGTGGATATCATAAATTAAACCGTAGATTTGATAAACATCATCCAAAGGAACCCGAATCATGGCACCAAAAGATGGACCGTCCAACTGACTCACGCGGCACCCAGCCACAAAACCGCTCGTACCAGCACGCAGCATCCTGCCAATTTCCAGTTCTTTCATATTCGATACCTCGCCCTTCCTGCTAAATCCTTGGTTGATTGTTTATACGAAATCCTATCCGTGGTGACTCCACGCCTTATCAATTCCTGCACGATCATCTGCGTAACCTGCGCTTTCTCAGGTTGTGTGACTATGGCTGTCTCGTGCGCTCGATGGAGCAGATACGGATAAGATCGACCGCCGAGCACACGGCACTGATCGATAAGGATCGCATGCAGTAAATCTAAATCACGATTATTTTCAACAACCCATGCCGGCACCTCGACCCGTGCGATCCACGGCGCCTCATCGTAGCCCACATTGAGGTAAAAGAAATACAGAGCAGTTTCTCCTGGATAGCTTTTCGCTGATTTTGATTGGATGGCGAATACTGCGGAACGTTCCCCTGGCTGGAGCAGATATTGGTACAGCCAGAAATCCGTCACGCCGCGCAATGGGAATGTACGCCTGACATTGGTCAGTTCATTGTCCGGCATCGACGCTACCTCCAGCAAGCGCACAACCAGGTTGGCACCCGGTTTGTCCACATATCCTGCAGTGATAATTCCCTGATGGCGTAGATTAACCAGCACGCTGCAATAATCATCAAGTGTCTGCTTGTAAGCGCTAGATTCTGCTGGATCACGTGAACCCCACAACTCCATTGGACCATCCGTGAAGGATACAACAGGTCCCTCGCAGCTCAATGCCAGTCTGGCGATGTATTCCCGTTCAAAGAAGTCCCGCTGCAGTGCCAGCCTGGCTTCACTGAGTTGACCGTACTCCGTAAAAAGGTCTTCACCATAATACAGTTTCGTTTCGACAAACGTTACAGGAGCCTCTGCTGAAGCATGGTTCATCCCTATCGCGCCCAGATTTATCAGGCAGTAATTGACCTCCGCATGCCGGTCCGGCGTGATCTGGGAGCCATCCACAGCCAGGATTGTCCCCCGATCCGGAAGATCGGGCAGCGAGAAACACCCGTCCAGCGGCTCCTCCCTCCCCATAACATCATTTACGGGTAATGCACACCTCAGGTTTGGGTCAAAAGTGTTTACGACCCTGTCCACACGCTGGATCAGAAAGTCGCGCTGAGTTGAAAAATTCTCTAACTTCTCCAGGGTTTGCTCGCGCAGCTTTTTGATTTCTCTCGCCTTTGCAGGTGCGCGGTCACCCAGTGCTGTTATTTGATTGCGCAGTTGCTGAAAATCAACGGACATAAAATGCACCTCAGGTAATTACACGTACTTTTATGAATGTCCATCCAGAAGATCACAAATAACTCTCCGGTCAAATACCAGAACACCTGTTTTATCTATTCTAAAGCCTGGTTCAAATATAAGCAAGAGAAAAAAGCCCATATTTATTTTCTCACAATTTCTCTCCCTCCACATCACCAATCCGGTTTGAATGGAGGTACAATTCTCGTAATGGCAGAACTCTCCAAATCTCGAAGTTCAGATCAGTTATCCCACAATATTCGACCTTTCAACACCTACAGTGACCTGACCGCGGTCGCTGATTTAATCGAATTG
>JAUXFR010000050.1 GCA_030622805.1 Anaerolineae bacterium
GGCGGCTATCAATCTCTGGTTCAAGCGGAAGGTTCACAAATCCCCTTCACGAACGGGTATTTTAACAGCGCCGTGAGCAATTCTGTCCTGGAACATATCCCAGATATCGATGCCATACTGTTTGAAACCCAGCGCGTGTTGAATCCGGGCGCTCCTTTTATTTTCTGCGTTCCAAATCACCAACTGCTGCCTGAGCTATCTATCGCCAGGTTGTTTGATGGAATCCGGATACATAAGCTGGCAAATGCTTACCGAAATTTCTTCAACCGGATCGCTCGCCACTATCACGCCGACCCACCTGAAATCTGGGAAGAACGCCTAACCCGAGCTGGTTTCCAGATCGAGCGCTGGTGGCATTACTTCTCACCCCAGGCGACTGCAGTGATGGAATGGGGACATTATTTCGGACTACCATCGCTGGTTTCGCGCTGGTTGACAGGTCACTGGATTCTGGTACCAGAACGCTGGAATCTGGGAATCACTTACCGGTTAGTCAAGCCATATTACGACCAGGATCCGGTAATGGACAGCGGTACATACACTTTCTTTATCACTCGGCGAAGTGAATAAATCGATAAGAAATTGGTTAGTATCTCCCATCTGCTTATAGACTAGGTCTGAATTCATCGCTACAATAGTACGCACACAAACTGGCTGGAAACGAATAAACATATGGAAGAACCCAGCGTACTGGATTACCTAAAATCGATCATAGCCCCCTGGAAATACCCCAAGGTGGTCATTCCAGATGGGACTTCTGAGGGTAAACCTGTATACCCCCCTTCAGAACGAACAGAGCCTATATCCCCACCAGAACAAATTCAAGGTGAAAAACCCGTTTCGCCTAGCCAGACATTGGGAGATCAACCCGGGAAAAAATGGTTCTGGTTATCGATCGGTGCGTTGGGGTTGGCAATATTTGCTCAGTTGACACTGGAACCAACGCCCACTCGCACTTGGCTGCCGGGTTTTATCCTGTATATGCTTGCATTTATCCTGGTGGCGATTTCTTACATACAGGGTGGTATTGATTTACCCGATTACAAGAAACTCGGTTTTGTCTATCAGCCGTCGACCATCAGAATCGTCCCATTTACAGCCGGGATCGTGCTATCGATTATCGCATTCTTGAATTTCAGCGGCAACCGTTTCACTATCACCAACCTGATTTTACTGACCCTTTCCGTGGCTTTCTTGATCTGGGCATTCTGGGTGCCGGAAAAGGGACGCCTGTCCATAAAAATTTCCCCCTGGACAGGGGTGATCGTTGGCGTATTTATTCTGGCGGGATTTTTCCGGTTCTATCATCTCGGGCAGGTGCCGCCCGAGATGAACAGCGATCATGCAGAGAAGATACTTGACGTCATGCGCGTGCTGGATGGGCAAACAATGATATTTTTCCCAACCAATGGCGGACGTGAAGCGCTGCAGTTTTATCTGGTCGCTGGTCTTCATAAAATATTTAATATAAACCTGGATTTCATGATATTAAAAATCGTCACCGTTGCGGCGGGTTTTCTCTCTCTTCCATTTATATACTTACTGGGAAAAGATCTGGTTAACAAGCGAGTGGGCATCATCGCTCTTGCCTTCGCTGGTGTCGCATACTGGCCCAATATCGTTTCACGCGTTGGATTGCGTCTTCCTTTTTATATATTGTTCACTGCTGCCACCCTCTACTTTCTATTAAAAGGTTTACAAACCGGAAGAAGAAATTACTTCTTATTATGCGGGGTCACATTAGGTTTAGGTCTCCATGGTTACAGCGCTAATCGCATCCTCCCCCTGATAGTATTTACCGCAGTGATTATTTTCATCATCCATAATCGCTCCAGCCAAAAGCGACACCAGGTTATCATCTCCACTCTTTTATTGTTCGTGATTGCCGGCGTGATATTCATACCCTTGTTTCGGTTTATGCTGGAAGATCCGGACAGCTTTCTATTCCGGATGCTCACAAGAATTGGTCCAATGGAACGCGAGTTGACCGACCCTGCCATGCTGTTGTTCTTTAGAAACATGGTGAAATCACTGACTATGGTCTCTTGGGATAACGGTGAAATTTGGCCAGTGTCTATTCCTCACCGACCTGCCCTGGATGTAATCACAGCAGCCCTGTTCTGGCTTGGGGTGCTCCTTTTGATCGTCCGCTATATCCGGAAACGTAATTGGCTGGATATCTTCTGGTTGATATCAATCCCGTTGTTAATGCTCCCATCAATAATGTCGCTGGCTTTTCCAGCCGAAAACCCGAACCTTTATCGCTCAGGAGGAGCGATGGTCCCGGTATTCATGATCATTGCGTTTTCACTGGATGGGATGACGATGAGCATACGATCCCGTTTTGGTAGTTTGGGTCCATCTTTTGCCTGGGCGTTAGCACTCTTATTGGTAACTTTATCCGCGTTTCAAAGTTACAACCTGGTTTTTAAAGAATACTACAATCAATACAAAGCAAGCGCCTGGAACAGTTCAGAGATGGGCGCCGTTGTCAAGGATTTCGCAGGGAACACCGGAGGTGTGGAAAATATCTGGGTAATGGGATATCCACATTGGGTGGACACTCGACTAATCGGGATGATCGCTGGCTATCCAACTAAAAATTATGTATTATTCCCAGAAGATATTGAAGACCTGCCAGAAAATCCAGACCCGAAATTATTCCTGATAAAACCTGAGGACGAAGCACCCATCGCTACACTCAAGACCGCCTATCCATACGGTTGGATAGAGACTTTCACATCAGAAACAGCATATAAGGACTTTTTGATGTTTTTCGTCCCACCCACAGACACTCCATAACGATGTCCCAACGCTAACGAAATCGAAGTATACTCACCCAATACTGCAGATCATGACAAACGATGCGTTAACGAACACTACACCAACAAAAAAACCCGCTCCGTTGTGGGTTTTTGACCTGCTCATAATCCTTGTACTTGTTGGGGGAGGCTATCTACGGGCAACTGGATTATTTTGGGGGGAATATCAGTATTTACACCCGGACGAAAGATTTCTCATCTGGGTTGGCACGGATATCACACCGATCAAGTCGATTGATCCAGCCTCTGGTGAAAAATCCTGGATCAGTGTTACAGAATATTTCGATACCGCTAACTCACCACTCAACCCGAACAACCGAGGACATGGGTTTTATGTATATGGTACGTTGCCCATGTTCATAACGCGATACGCCGTAGAATGGCTTTATGGTCACTCGGGCTTTGACCCGATAACGGATGTGGGCAGAAGTTTTTCCGCTGCAGCAGATCTGTTGATCGTTCTGTTGGTTTACATGGTAAGTGTGCGTTTATACAACAAAAAAGTTGGGATATTAGCAGCAGTGTTTTCAGCATTCGCCGTGCTGCAAATTCAGCAATCCCATTTCTTTACGATGGATAATTTTGTCAATTTATTCTCTTTCTTAGCATTTTATTTCGCCATCCGCATACAGACCGACCGCCGTCTATGGACACAACCGCAGCGAGTGCGTAATAATACAACAGAAGAGAGTAGGACAGACAATACACACAATTCAAACGATTTTTTTTCAGGTATTCGATATCATATAGAAGTTTTCTTCCTGCATCCTCTTTTCTTATCCAGCCTGGCATTTGGAACCGCTTTTGGCATGGCGATGGCATCCAAACTGAACGCTGCACCAGTGGCTCTGCTATTGCCTGCGGCTGTGCTGATCCGCGTCTCAGCATTTCCACAGCAAGAAAGGCTGAAGTACGCGATCCAATCGATCAAATACCTGGTAATAGCAGGCGTGGTAAGTTTTCTAATATTCCGAATTTTTCAACCATACGCATTCAGTGGACCCGGATTCCTGGGGATTGAGCCGAACTCACTCTGGGTCTCACAAATTAGCGAACAGCGCAGTCAGGCATCAATCCACGTAGATTTCCCACCAGCAATGCAGTGGGCGCGTCGTTCTGTATCATTTTCCGCTTATAACCTTACCATTTGGGGATTGGGATTACCGCTAGGAATCCTCTCCTGGATAGGTTTCTTCTGGGTGGGATGGCAGATCCTGAAAGGGAAATGGCAAACACATGCTTTGATATGGGGTTGGACAGCGATTTATTTTATCTGGCAATCAATGGCATTCAACCCCACGATGCGCTACCAGCTTCCAGTTTATCCTACCCTGGTAATTTTCGCAGCCTGGGCGGTGATCAATCTCTACAATCACGGAAAGCAGGTAATGAACAGCCGATCCAAACCGGTGATCAGCGGATCAGCAATTAAATTAATAGCCATCCTCACGGGTATAAGTGTATTAATTCTGAGCGCAGCATACGCATTTGGCTTCACCCGAATATACAATCGCCCAATCACAAGATTGGAAGCTTCGCGTTGGATATTTCAGAACATTCCTGGACCCATCAATCTACATATTGAGGCGGGAGAAGGCACATACAACCAACCGCTCCCCTTTCCCTATACACTTGCACTAACCCCGGAACAACCATATACATACTACTTTAAACCTCGCGTGAATGGTGTACTCAAAGAAGTCTATCTGCCGCATGTAAATAATCTTCTTGGGGAAAGTGAAGCGCACACACTACGGATCAAGATCAATGAACAGGCTGGAGAGCAAGATGTGCTGGTGGACCAGCTCCTGATCGAAGACTTTTCTTTCAACCAGGATCCACGCGGTGATAGCCATACGCTGACCACCGATGGTTTGATTCCACTGAGAGAGGATACAACCTACGCGCTTGAACTGGTGCTCGAATCAGAGGCGGGAGAGATCACGCTGGAAGGCGCTACACTTGCTAACGAAGGTGAATGGGACGATGCCGTGCCATATCGAGTGGAAGGCTATGATCCCTTTGGCGGAATCTATCCCCCAGACATCAACTTCAACATGTACTGGGATGAAACACCGGAAAAACTGGATCGCTTTCTGCGGATTATCGAACAATCAGATTTCATCGCCATAACGTCCAGCCGTCAATGGGGCAGCCTGCCCCGCATGCCGGAGCGTTTTCCATTGAGCACGATCTACTACCGTGAGCTATTGGGCTGTCCCGATGAGCGCGAGATCGAGTGGTGCTACAACGTGGCAAAACCAGGGATGTTCGAAGGTGATCTGGGCTTCGATCTGGTTGAGACCTTCCAATCCGATCCAACAATCGCTTCAATTCGCATAAACGATCAATTCGCTGAAGAAGCCTTTACAGTTTATGACCATCCAAAAGTGTTCATCTTCCAGAAAAATAAAGACTATAATCAGGAGCTGGTTCGGGAAATCCTGGGATCTGTTGATTTTTCTCGCATCATCCGTAAACCACCCTTACAGTACGAATCATATCCGGCTGATTTGACGCTGCCAGTGTCAAGGTTGAGCGAGCAGCTTGAAGGTGGCACATGGTCAGAACTCTTCAACAGCAATGGCATACTAAACGCTCATCCAGTCGTTGGTGCTATCGCCTGGTATCTCAGCCTGACTGTGCTGGGATTATGTGTGTACCCGATTGTACGGATCGCTTTTCCCGGATTAAATGACAGGGGATATCCTCTTGCTCGCATTGTCGGTCTGCTGCTGCTTTCATTTATTGTCTGGATAGCCGGTTCTCTTCGAATTCCCTTCAGTAAAACGACGATCACCATTGCCGGGGGGCTTTTATTGATCGCCGGCATCTCTCTGGCGTACTACCAGCGAAACGAGCTGAAAGACGAATGGCGTAATCAACGAAAATATTTTCTGATCATCGAAGGGCTCATTCTTGTCTTCTTTATCGTCGATCTGCTAATCAGATACGGTAACCCTGACCTCTGGCATCCATGGAAAGGTGGCGAAAAACCGATGGATTTTGCCTATCTGAATGCCTTGTTGAAGAGCAGCTCTTTCCCACCATATGATCCCTGGTACGCAGGTGGTTACCTGAATTATTATTATTATGGGTTTATGCTGGTAGGTGTACTGGTAAAATGGCTGGGAATCGTTCCATCGATTGCATACAACTTTATCATCCCCACAATATTCAGCCTGATTGCGATTGGCGCATTCTCCATTGCCTGGAATATTACCAGCGCGTCTACATCTTCTGATAACAAATTAAGCACCTCTATACACAAGTATTTACCATATATCACTGGTATTGCTGGTGCGCTGGGCATGGCAGTTCTGGGCAACCTCGGAACAGTCAAGATGATCGTACTCGGGTTCCAGAGATTGGTTGCACCTGGTGGCGTGATAGAAGATACTGGATTCCTTACGCGGCTACTCTGGACTGCACACGGATTCATCAAGGCAGTCGGTGGTGCATCCCTGCCATACGGCGTGGCAGATTGGTACTGGCTGCCAAGCCGGATCATACCTGCTAACGGTGATACTGAGCCAATCACAGAGTTTCCCTTCTTCACTGTCCTGTACGGTGATCCCCACGCTCATCTGTTCGCTCTTCCAATCGCTCTACTGGCAATCGCTTTTGCCCTATCGATTATCCTCGCCCGTGGTCGCTGGCGGAGCGTACTTGCTGCGATTACTGGAATCAGCCTGGGGGGATTGATCGTAGGTGCGCTGCGCCCCACCAATACCTGGGACTTCTATACCTACCTGGCATTGGGCATCGTTGCTGTAGGTTATGCGCTGTTGATCTACTACCGATCGTCTCCCAAAACCTGGGGAAAACTCAAACTGCTGTCCAGCATCCCGGAAAGTGGGAGGAAACTTATTACTGCGTTTGGTGGTGTATTGATTTTTGCAGGCCTTGCATATATTTTATACCAACCCTACGCCCAATGGTACGCACAGGGTTACACCGCAGTAGATATATGGCAGGGATCACATACTCCCCTCCATGCATATTTCCTGCATTGGGGACTCTTCCTTTTTGTGATCCTATCCTGGATGATCTGGGAAACTATTGACTGGATGGCTACTACACCTGTCTCTGCCCTGCAGAAACTGCGCCCGTATCGAGAAATCATCTGGATCTCGACTGTCTTACTGCTCCTATTGACCATCGCCTTTGGTATCAACCTTCCGGATGTAGAAGGGTTACCTTTCGGTAACGGCGTGAACATTGCTTGGCTAGTTTTTCCGGTGGGGGCATGGGCAGCAGTCCTGCTATTTCGTTCGGGCATCTCCGATGCTAAAAGGTTTGTATTATTCCTGGTGGGTACCAGCCTGTTCTTGACACTGATGGTTGAAGTGATCGTATTGAGGGGAGACATCGGCAGGATGAACACGGTCTTTAAGTTCTACCTGCAGGTATGGACATTCTTAGCCATCAGTGCAGCAGCAGCATTGGGCTGGGTGCTGATCTCCCTTCCCAAATGGTCCACTGGATGGCGAAATAGCTGGCAGGTATTACTTGTACTGCTCGTATCCGGAACGGCCCTCTATCCTCTGATCGCAAGCCGGGCAAAGATTGAGGACCGCATGACTGAAAGCGCGCCAAAATCGCTTGATGGTATGACTTTTATGAACTACGCAACCTATTATGATCAATGGGGCGAAATGGATTTGAGCCAGGACTATCGTGCCATCCGCTGGATGCAGGAGAACGTCGAGGGATCACCGGTGATCGTGGAAGCCAATCTGCGCAACCTGTACCGCTGGGGATCAAGATTTTCTATATACACGGGTTTGCCGGGTGTAGTAGGCTGGGAGTGGCACCAGCAGCAGCAGCGCGCCATCCTGCCCGGAGCATGGATCACAGAACGTATCTTTGAGATTGATGAATTCTACCTAACGACCGATCTGGAGCAGGCACGCCACTTCCTTGAAAAATATGATGTCCAATACATAATCCTTGGACAGCAAGAACGTGGGCATTACCCCGGTCCGGGATTAGCCAAATTCGATGAACATAATGGTATCCTATGGCGTGAAGTATACCGGGATATTGACACGGTGATTTATGAAGTTAATTCAAGCGTACAATAATTCGATACTGTGTAATAGGGAAAAACATTAATGATGAGTGTGTTTTTACCACTTATTTCCTGGTATTTACTGATAACCCTAATCGGCTGTTTGACATTCCCGATCGTTTATCGAGTCTTGCGTTTTCTAC
>JAUXFR010000052.1 GCA_030622805.1 Anaerolineae bacterium
CCATCAATCGGCAGCCCAAAGCTACGTGGAATCAGCGCAACCCGCTCAGGTACGCTGCTTTTCAACAGCACGCTGGCGAAAGCCGCCGGGTTGTCGCCCAGAATGACGCTCACCTGGGCATCCGCAGGGATCCGCATACGCTCTGCATCGACAGGGTTCAGCATCACAAATGGCTCGCGGATACGGGAATGCAGCAGTTCACTGGGCAGTAATGTGGTGCCCTGGTCATATAAACGCGTGATCGGTACAGCAAGCAAGCCAATCTTGGGGATATCTACAGCATTTAATTCAGGCCAGCTTAGTGGAAGATTTGTCTGATCCTGCCCAGCTGCAGGAAGCTGAACACCCAAACCCTGGCTGTTTTTATAAGTTGTGCCTCCATAATAAAGGTCCTTGCGTCCGATGATCGGCCACTGTTCCTTGACTTCTGCCAGTTCTGTGTAGGACAGACCAGCATAGCCCGACACCTGATCTGCAATCCGTTCGAAAATTCGCCCGGGCACAGACTCTTCGATATCGATCCCCAATCGCTTCCCAATACCTGCGCTGACCGTAAAATCGGTGTTGAGTCCAGCCGGTCCTGGGATCGCAGGATAGAAGAGCTGCACCCTTCTTTCTCCTGATGTATAGGTCCCCTGTCGTTCTAACCAGGAATGCACCGGCAGCACCACGTCCGCCAGCTTGGCTGTAGGTGTTAAAAACAGGTCCTGCACAACAAGGAAGCTTTGCGTGTCAACCAGGTAGTCAGGATCATCACCAGCGGGGTCCGCTGCAACAACATACAGCGCTCTGGCTTCCTGCATTTGTGCTGCCAGGTTTTCCACCGGTCGGAACCCCATATCCCAGGCGCCCTGCTCATTCGCTCGTCCCCAGACTCCTAACAGCCCATTATTCGGCTCTCCCACATGCCCCGTTACGAGCAGCAGATTGGCACATGCCTGCGCGAGCGCAGTGGAAATCTCTAAACCCGCACCATCGGCGCCATAGATCACAACACCGTTCTCTGCCTCGGCGAATATTTTCGCCGCTGCTGATACTTCCGCACTGTGTGTCAACTGCTGGGCATCTTTGGGCAGGTCTGCTCGTTTGGCAGACAGCGCGTTCACGATCGCCAGCACACTGGCGGCTTCACTGCCGTAGGGGTATCGCAGGCTGATCGTCGCAGCACGATCCAGCTTGGTGGTGCGCGGGTTCAAGACAATCAGTTTTGCACCGCGCTCGGCAGCCTGCTTGACGCGCAGCCACCATATGGGAGCCTCTTCTTCCAGGTCACAAGCCACAACCAGGATCGCGGTCTCCGGTCCCATATCCTTAAAGTTGGATCCAGGCGCCATACCAATTTGCGCGACCAGGTCACCTCCGCCCATATTAGAAAAGAGCACTTTGCGACCGTTCAATGCACCTGTCAGTTCCGATAGATTGTATAGATCCTCATTTGAAAGACGACCGCCTGCCAGGGTCAGCAGCCCATCACCGGCTTCCTTGAAACGTTCTGCTGCCAGATCCATCGCATCATCCCAGCTTGCCTCCAGCATCTCCCCGTCTCGGCGAATTAGCGGTCTGGTCAGGCGCTCGGGGTGCTGGGCATAGTGGTAGCCAAAGCGACCTTTGTCACAAATCCAGGTCTCATTTACCCACTCATTCTGGCGGGGCATCACGCGTTTAACCACGTTTCGCCCATCAGACTTCGCCTCCCGTCGCACGTTTAGCGTCAGGTTGCAGCCAACTGCACATTGGTTGCAGATTGAAGCTGCTGCCTGCATCTCCCAGGGGCGCGCCTTGAAATGGAAGTCCGCTGTTGTCAGCGCACCCACCGGGCAAATATCGGTTGTGTTGCCGGAAAAATAAGAATCAAATCCGGGGTCGGAACAGGTGATAATCTCCAATGAACGCCCACGATTGAAGAATCCAATCACTTGGTCATCCGCAATCTCGTCCTGGAAGCGCACACAGCGCGCACACAGTATGCAGCGTTCACGGTCCAGAAATATCAATTCTCCCAACGGGACATGCTTGTCAAAGTGTATCTTATCGTCATAGATGAAGCGGCTTTCACCGGGACCATATTCCATGGTCAGGTTTTGAAGCGGACATTCGCCCCCTTTGTCACAAACCGGGCAGTCCAAGGGATGCGAGGTCAGGATAAACTCTAATATATCTTTTCTCCCTGCACTGGCGTTCTCCGTATTTCCAAGCACAACCATGCCATCCGAAACAGGTGTGGTGCAGGCGGTCTCCAGTTTCCAACCAAATTGCAATTTTGGCGAGCCATCATCCTCAAGCACGACATCCCCAGTTTCGCGGTCCACTACGGGTCGACCGATCTCCACCAGGCACACACGGCACATGCCAACAGGTTCCATCTTCGGATGGTAGCAGAACACCGGGATGTCCACATTCGCTTTTCGAGCCGCATCTACGATCAGAGTGCCTTCCGGTACAGTTACCTGCACACCATCAATTGTCAATGTTATATCTTTGCGTGTCGTATCGCTCATCGTATCCATCCGCTACCTGGAATCAGTCCGCAACGACCTGCTCAAAATCCGTCCGGAAACGTTCAATGCCCGAAAGCACAGCCTCAATCGAAAATTCTCCCAACGCACACAGGCACTTCCCTTTGATCTGGCTGGCAACATCATACAGAAGCTCAACATCATTCATGCTGGCTTGCCCCTGCGCAATGCGTTCGGTCAGGTGGACCATCCAGTAGTTTCCTTCCCGGCAGGGCGTACACTTACCGCAGGATTCATGCTTGAAGAAGTGAATGGTTTTGTTGATCAGCCACGGGATGCTGACCGTGTCGTCGATCACGATCACCGAGGCAGATCCGAGCTGGGCGCCCACATTGGGCACACTCTCGTAATCCATTTTCGTGTCCAGCGCCTCGTCATTCGCTACAATCAGCGACGAGCTGGCACCGGCAGCCATGATCGCCTTGATCAGCCGTCCATTGGGGATGCCGCCGCCGTGTTCGTATATCAGCTCACGGAATGTGGTCCCCAGTGGGAGTTCATAATTCCCCGGGCGCTCAACATTGCCCGAAAGAGAAAATATTTTTGGACCGGTGCTTTTTTCAGTACCAATATTGCGGTACCAGTCGCCACCGTGCTTGATGATCATGGGTACGTTTGTGAGTGTTTCGACATTGTTTACCACGGTTGGTTTACCGTACAGACCGAAGGATGGTGGGAAAGGTGGGCGCAGTCGTGGCTGACCCAACTTGCCTTCCATCGATTCAAGCAAAGCCGTCTCCTCACCGCAGATGTATGCGCCTGCGCCGAGGTGCGTACTGATCCGCAAGGAGTAATCCGTTCCGAACAGATTGTCACCCAGAAATCCGCTCCTCTCCAATGCCTCGATCTGGCGGTCAAGACTTTCCGCAATCTGCCAGAACTCACCCCGCAAATAAATGTAAGCTGTTTCTGCTCTTATAGCGTAAGCACAGATCGCTACCCCTTCCAGAAACTGAAAAGGGTTGCCTTCCATGATCTCGCGATCTTTGTAAGTGCCAGGTTCACTCTCATCAGCATTTGCCACAACATAATGTGGGTATCGATCGTAGTCAATAAATGTCCATTTTAATCCGGTCGGGAAACCCGCGCCGCCGCGCCCGCGTAATCCGGAAGTCTTAACCTCCTCGGTCACTTCATCCGGTCCCATTAGAGTGACTGCCTTTCTAAGCGCCTCAAAACCCCCGTTCTGTCGGTATACCTCCAGATTATCAATCTCTGGAATTTCCCGATGCCGCAGCAGGATGTGACCAGCGGGCGGTTCTCTACCAACATCATTCATCGCTGTCGCTCCGTATACTCTCGTAGTGTCCCGGACCACGCGTTGCCATCGTACGCAGCTCCTCAATCAGCTTCAATGCGTTCTCCACCGTTTGATTCTCATAGTATTCAAGTCCCTGGCTGGACTGTACCTGGAACATGGGTGCGTTATCACAGGCTGCCAGGCACATCACTTCCTCAATCGTGATCAAACCATCTTTGGTGGTCTCACCTGGGAGAATTCCGAGGCGCTCACACAGCTCCACCAGGAAATCTTCTGCACCGCGCAGTGCACAGGGCAGGTCAGTACAGATCTGGATGTGATATTTTCCGCCCGGTTCGTCATAGTACAGGCTGTAAAAACCGACGATCGAAGCCACATCGGTGGTCGACATCCCCAATATTTCACCGATCTCCTGCATCGTCTCGCGGTCTACATACATCCGCTCCTTCTGCGCCAGGTACAGCAGCGGCATGACTGCAGAACGGCGCTGCTCAGGCGGATATTTAGCCAATATTGCTTCAATCTCTCTGGCATACTTGCTGCTCAGGGGTGAAAGAGATTTCGTCACTTCACTTGCACCATCACTTACATTCATCAGCGGTCTATGTCTCCCAACACGATATCGACCGTCCCGATCAAGGCGATCAGGTCAGCGACAAGATGCCCCTTCGCAAGGAGCGGTAGGATCTGTAAATTTGTAAAAGAAGGTGTGCGCATATGGACGCGGTATGGTTTTGGACCACCGTCGCTCTCGATGAAACACCCCAACTCACCGCGCGGCGACTCGACACCCACATACACGCTCCCCTTCGGCGGGCTGAATCCTTCCGTCCACAGCTTGAAATGGTGGATCACTGCCTCCATGCTGGTAGAGAGTTCAGAGCGGGGTGGCGGCACATATTTGCGGTTGTTGCTGCGCACAGGTCCCAGAGGTAGCTTGTCCAGCGCCTGCTCCACAATTCGAAGCGACTGGCGCAGCTCCTCCATCCGGACCAGGTAACGTGCGTACGTGTCTCCATCTGTATGGGTGGGTACAATAAATTCATATAGTTCGTATCCAGAATAAGGTATCGATTTACGCAGGTCGTGGTCCACCCCAGAAGCGCGCGCCATCGGTCCGGTGACGCCCCAGCTCAGAGCATCCTCAGTTGACAACACGCCAATACCCTTCGTGCGTTCCAGGAACAGCCGGTTCTTCTCCAGTAAATCATCGTACTGCTGGATGCGACGGGGTAGAAGCCCGGTAAACTCGCGCACCGTTCCCTCAAACTCGACCGGTATATCCCGCCACAATCCTCCCGGACGGAGATACGTGGTCATCATGCGCTGCCCCGAGACCATCTCAAAAATATCCAGGATAAACTCACGCTCCCGGAAAGTATACAGGAACAAGGACATGGCACCCAGGTCCAGGCAGTGCGTGCCCAACCACACCAGGTGCGATGAGATTCGTTGCAGCTCCGTCAGGATCACACGAATGGCTTGTGCGCGTGGCGGCACATCCAGGTCCGTTAATTTTTCGATCGCCAGGCAGTAAACAAGATTGTTGCCGATATTGTTCAGGTAATCCAGGCGATCGGTCATTACCTCAGCCTGAACATAAGTCTTTGCTTCCATGTTCTTCTCGATACCGGTATGTAAGAAGCCGATATCGGGAATGCAGTTCACTACTACCTCTCCATCTAATTCGAGCAGCAGGCGCAATACGCCATGCGTAGCCGGGTGCTGCGGACCCATGTTCAGCAGCACAGTCTCACCTTCAATCGCGCGGTTGCTGATCAGGTGCTTGATTTCGTCCAGAGCTGCTGGTTCTAGATTCAGTGATGTTCGTGATATTTCGGTTGACACTAAGGGTATTCCTCCGGGTGCTGGCTGTTCAGCTAAATCCCGCTACTCTTTAGCGTAGGGTTTGCGGTCATTAATCTCATCAAAATTAAATGTAAACTGCACTTCCTCATAACCAAGCGGATAGTCTTTTCGCAGCGGATGCCCTTCCCAATCGTGCGGCATCAGGATACGGCGCTGGTCAGAATGCCCATCAATAGTGATGCCGAACATATCCCAGATCTCGCGCTCGAACCAGTTGGCGTTCCGATATACGCCTTCGATGGTGGGCACCGTTGGAGCATCCCCTTCCACAGGCACACGCAATCCAATGATCAGATTGCGCTTCAACGAACGAATCTGGTAGACCACGTGGAAGCGTGGTGATTGCTGCGGCCAATAATCCACAGCCGACTGTTCAGCAAGAATCTCAAAGTCGAAATCATCGCGCAGCGCCTGGCATACATCCACAATCTGCTCCAGATTTACGATCAGACTGGTCTCGCTGCGGAATTCATAAACATCAGCATCAAAGCGCGCCTGCAACGCCTCGACGATTTCCTTCAATCCTTCATTTTTATCCGTCATTCTTTTCCCTACCCATTGCGCTTATGCCCAATCTGTCAGCTTCTCGCCTCTCACCATCTCATGCAGAGTAACGACACCGTGGATCAGCGCTTCCGGGCGCGGTGGGCAGCCAGCCACGTATACATCCACCGGAACAACTTCATCCACACCCTGCATCAATGCATAATTGTTAAAAACACCGCTGCAGCTGGCGCAATCCCCCATCGATAGCACCCACTTTGGATCCGGCATCTGTTCATATAACTGGCGCAGGACGGGCGCCATCTTACGGGTTACTCTCCCGGCTACGATCATCAAGTCAGACTGGCGCGGGCTGGCGCGCATCAGCTCCATCCCAAAGCGGCTCATATCATAGTGCGGAGCCTGGGCAGCCATCATCTCGATCGCACAGCAGGCAATCCCCATCAACAGTGGGTACATTGACCTGTAACGCCCCCAATTGATCAAATCCTCCAATTTCGTGGTGACAACACCTAAATTACCAAGCTTTTGCTCTACTCCCATTCAAGAGCTCCTTTTTTCCACGCGTAAACCAGACCCACCAATAATACGACGATAAAGATGAACATCTCTATCAATCCGAATGCACCCAGTTTATTAAATACAACAGCCCAGGGGAGAAAGAATACGACCTCAATGTCGAACAGGACAAATAAAATGGCGACTAAAAAAAAGTGAACGGGGACGCGGCGTGTGCCAGGTCCGATCGGTCTCATACCTGACTCGTAAGGCATCGCTTTGCGCTTATTAGGACGGCGAGGACCAAACGCATGTCCAATGATCACAACCAGTACAGCCAACACTAGAGCGATAACGAGCAAGACGATGATGGGAAGATATTCAATTGGCATATAAGTCCTCTTGCAGAGATCGATGTCAGTCGGGTTTGAAAAATTTCACAGTAACTTTGCCCTTTGCAGGTAAAAACCATCAAGCCGGGCGTCAGAATGTGTGTCTTATACCCGAAATCTTGAGTAGTTTATCATAAGCATCCTTAGGTGTCAAATTTCACAAATAGAATACAAATGATTTGGTGCATCCTCCAAAAGTTCAAATTATCCGCATAATAAACTATACCTAGCGCAGGAAATCTCGCAGGTACCGGCTGCGGGTAGGGTGGCGAAGCTTACGCAAGGCTTTCGCCTCGATCTGGCGGATGCGCTCGCGAGTGACATTGAAGTACTGTCCGACTTCTTCCAGCGTATGGGCTTTACCATCAATCAATCCGAAACGCAGTTCCAACACACCGCTTTCCCGCTCGGAGAGCACGCCCAGAGCATCCTGGATCGAGTCACGCAGCATCTCGCGCGATGCGGCATCCATTGGCTCAATCGCATCTTCGTCCTCGATAAAATCCGAAAGCTGGTTGCTCTCATCATCACCTACAAGTCTATCCAGCGCCATGGGTTCTTCCATCGCGCGCAGGATAATATCCACCTTGTTTGTTGCACGAGCCCAACGCAGGCGGACATCGTTAGGAATTTGTGTTCCGTCCACCCGCAATCGCATAATCAATTCTACATCTTCCTGCTCTAAATAACCAGATTCCAGGGCGAGTTCCTCATTGGTTGGTTCGCGCCGCAATTCCTGAAACAGTTTAAGCTGCGCGCGCAGCAGGCGGTTGATCGACTCAAAAACATGCACTGGGATGCGGATTGTTCGAGCCTGGTCGGCTATTGAACGGCTGATTGACTGGCGGATCCAGCAGGTGGCGTAGGTGCTGAATTTGTAGCCAAGCGCGGGGTC
>JAUXFR010000141.1 GCA_030622805.1 Anaerolineae bacterium
AGCGGCCGCGCTCGAGCCGAAGGAACTCAGTGAAGAGACTTCAGCACTACTGGTTGCACCTACGGGTACGATTTCTGAAGCAGCACCAGCTTTTGGCGAAGATGATGCCGCGCTCCTGCCGCAGCCGACTCCAACCGTGGCTGAGAGGGTTGAGGCTTCTCCAGCAGCGCTATTGGGGGAAGCTTTACCTGGGCAGAAGAGCGTGCAATTACCTACAGAACATCCTACGAAGGGTGCGGATATCCTTCCGACCCCTACCACAAAGCTCGTGACAACACCCGAAGCAGCTGCTGATTTCCAATGGTTGAGTGGAATTTCAACACTGCGATGGTTGGAAATTGGATTGGCAGCTCTGGCAATAATCGCAGGTGCTGCTGCGTTGATCCTGCGCCGGAGGTGAACGATCGCAGCTCTGGTTGTCGATGAGATCAGATTCTGTCCTCGATGTGGGTCGCACTTATCCAAAGGAGTCCGCCTTGGCAACGTACGCCCGTTCTGTCCGGCTTGCGAGTGGATATATTTCGCCGATCCAAAGGTCGCAGCCGCGGTTCTGATTGAATCAGAAGCAGGGGTACTGCTGGTTCGCAGGGTCAATGAACCTCGGCGCGGTTTGTGGACACTTCCCGCTGGTTTTGTGGATGCCGGGGAGGATCCACGTGATGCGGCAAAACGGGAATGTTTAGAAGAAACCGGTCTGATTATCCAGATTACGAATTTGTTGGATGTGGTATACGGTCATGAACACCGAAGAGGTGCCCATATTGTGATCGCATATCGGGGGAAAATTATCGATGGTGAATTGCGCCCTGGTGATGATGTAGATAAAGTGGCATTTTTCTCGCGTGACCATCTGCCGGAGATAGCATTTGCTGCTACGGAAGAATTATTGAAAACAACCGACCATTAGCCAAATCGGGTCAGTTTTTCCTCTTATTTGCCAGATCAGACAATTCGCGCGCAGAATACAAATTACCTTCACTGAGTTCGCCCATCATCTGTGCCAGCTCAAAGATTCGCTCTTGCCCGTGCAGGGATTTGACCTGGGTTGTCGTTCTCCCTGCTGAGACCTGTTTCTGTACCTGGTAATGATGATCTCCAAATGCAGCGAGTTGGGGAAGGTGGGTGATACAGAAGACCTGGTGCTGGCGTGCAAGCGACCACATTTTTTCGCCAACAATCGTTCCAACACGGCCTCCAATCCCTTGATCGATCTCATCAAAAATCAAACTTGGGATCTGATCTGCATGTGCGAGTACGTTCTTAATCGCCAGCATCAAGCGTGAAGTCTCTCCACCCGAAGCGATTTTTGTCAGCGGTTTAAAACCTTCACCTGGATTGGGCGCGATCAGGAACTCTACCCGCTCCAGACCATGTGGGTTGAAGGCTACCTTTCTACCATCCTCAATTGGGACACCCTTAATAGGGACACCCTCCGGATCATCTTTGAGCTGAAAATCGACTCTAAAGCCTGCCTGGGACATATTGAGATCATCTAATTCGTGTTCAACAGAAGCGGAAAGTTTCTCTGCAGCACCCCGCCGTTTACGGGAAAGAGCCATGCCTTCCAAACCAATTTTCTTCAGCAGTTCGTCGTGTGAAATCTCAAGTTCAGCAATTCGTTCTTCAGAGTTCTCGATATCCTCCAGATCTATTTCTGCCTGTTCCAAGAAACCTAAGATTTCGGGGATCGAATCACCATATTTCCGTTTCAGATTATCGATCAATGCCAGACGTTCTTCTACCTGGTCGAGACGCCTGGGATTGAATTCAATCGATTCCAGGTAATTACGAAGATTGGATGTAAGATCGTTAACCTCTTCAAAGGTGGTCTGAGCGCGCTCAAGGAGTGTTGATTGAGCAGCATCCAGGCGAACCAGGTTGGTAAGTGCATGCACCACCTGTCCCAATAATTCAATTGTTGTGGGTGTTTCAGATGTATTTTCATCGAGCGCAATCAGACATTCCTGTACAAGTTTCGCGAGACTCTCGGAATTTGCCAGGCGGTTGCGCTCTTCCAGCAGTGTACGTTCTTCATCGGTTTGCAGGTTAGCGGCTTGAATTTCTTTAATTTGGAAGTTCAACATGTCCGCTCGCCGTGCGGCGTCTTTTTCAGACCAGCGAAGATGTTCGAGCTGTTCCCTGACTTCCATCAGGTTCTGGTAGGTATTACGGTATTTAGCCAGAATGGCAGCAACGGAAATGGTTTCGTCGGTGAAAGTATAGCTGTCAAGAAGTTCAAGATGGTGAGGGACGCGCAGCAGTGACAGATGCTCGGATTGACCGTGGACATCGACCAGGTACTCGCCGATTTCCCGCAGCAGCCCAACATTCACGCTTCGTCCGTTTAAACGAGCTACGTTGCGTCCATTGACCCGGATTTCGCGCGCAATTGTGATAATGTCCGGGTCATCCATCAGTTGTTCCCTCTCAAGGATATTGTGAAGTTCAATGCGGCTGTTATTTGGGATGCGAAAAACACCCTCAATGAGTGCATGGTTTGAGCCGCTTCGAACCATGGTGGCTTCTGCTCTGCCGCCCAATATGGTATCAACAGCATCAATGACAATCGATTTACCCGCGCCTGTTTCCCCAGTAAATATTGTCAGACCAGGTGCGAAGATCAGGTCAACCCGTTCAATTATCGCAAAATTGGTTATATGAAGTTCTATCAGCATATTTTCTTTACCAACACGAATTAATCAGCCGCAGACATAATCCAGCCTTGAGTTTTATCGCCTGATCTTGATTCCGCCCAACCTGTACGCTACGGTTGATGTTACCGTAAATGAATAGTAGCCCTGCCAGATCAACCCCCACAGATTTAACCCACCGCCAAAAAATAATGGCAGCAGATTACTCAATAAGAAAGGCAGACTTCCCAACAGCGCTGATGCTGTTGCCAATTGGAACAATCTTTTTGAGCGGCGTTTACTGACACTAAATCGGGTAGCTTCAGCTATAACAATACCGATTGCCGGTGAGATAAAGATCGAGAGGAAACCCCATGGCAGAATAGCGATCAGCAGACTTCCAAGAAATGATAAGCCGCCTGTTACCAGAATAACAATGATGTAGTCGTACCATTCAGCAGTTTCAAAGGCTTTCATCTGATTGCGGACACATTCCTTGCAGCGGTAGCCCGTATCGGTTAGAACTGCATCTTTCGGGCAAATTGGTTTCTCACAGCGATTGCATCGCAGTGTGGTTTCGATATCGGGATGGTAGAAACAGTAGGTGGTGTGCGTATCTTCACTCATCGTTTGTTCCCTATGGAAGGATTTTGATTCATGTGAGCAGTCAGGTTGCGATAAAAATATCCGGGATCCTGAAAACGGATAAACTTGAGCGTATATTCGCTGGCATAGGACACCACGCGATCCCCGTTTTCCAGTTGGATGGGTTCCTGCCCATCAACAGACAGCACAGCAGGGTGATCACTGTATACGCTTACGCTAACGGATGAGCCTTCCGCCAGGACAATTGCACGGTCGAGAGAGAGATGCGGTGCGACAGCGACGAGCAGGATATTTCGCAGTTCTGGCGGCAGGATTGGTCCTCCCGCAGCCAGCGCGTAAGCCGTTGAACCGGTCGGGGTCGCGGCGATAATTCCATCCGCCACATAGGTTGTCAGGTATCTTCCGTCAACGTAAGTGTTCAGGTGTACAGGACGCAGCATTTTACCACGGCTGACCACCGCCTCATTGACTACCTGCCAGCTGCCAAGGCACACATCACCTCGCCATTGCTCTGAGCAGAGCATCATGCGGTGTTCCAACCAGTACTCTCCATTCAATAGGCGCGGCAGGATTTTACTCCACTGCTCTTTTTGGATTTCCATCAAGAAACCGAAGTTACCAAGGTTTATGCCGAGGATGGGTACTTCTGCTGGACCGCAAAGGTGACCGGCACGCAGCATGGTTCCATCACCCCCTAAAGCGATCAGCAGGTCAAACTTACCTGCTTCTACATCGCTGCGGATTTTTTGATCGTACAGGGAGCCATAATCAACGCTCACACCACGCTTTTCAAGGAAATCAGCTACCTGTGCGGCTTCCTGCAGTGCTTCATCTAATTGGGGATGTGCCGTTATGGCGATTTTCTGAGGGATAAACATTTCGTCTTGCATGGCGCTTTATTATAGCAGGTTGTGTCCTGGTGTTAGATTTTCTGATTGCATATTGATCGATAACCACAGGCATGGCACCGTGCTGCGGAATCGTGCGATCGTTTAATTGAGTTCCGGTTCTCAATAGAGCGAATTTCATTCAATAATGAGTACAGGGTTTGTTCAAGCTCCGGCGAATAATCCACAGAAAAAGTTTTCTCTGGATAATTTATGATACCGCGGCTTGGGCGAACATGGTATTCAGTTCGGATGCATTGATGATACGCATTTCGATGGTTGATCAGGGATTTAAGCGGTTTAATTTTTTTTCGACCTCTGCAAGACTTTTTTCAAGCTGATGGTTGCGAAGGCTGATCAGCAAATCACCTCTGGTCCTTTCGATGATACTACGAACAATGTCTGTTAATCTTCGGAGTCCCCCTGTTACAGCGTCTGGATAGTCCATGGTAACCAGGACGGCATAAATCTCATCCATATCATCCAGCAGTTGTTCGGCTTCATTCGAGTGACCATCGATCAAGATGTCCAAGACTCTACGCCGCAATTCACCAACAGTCTCTGCCAGACCTTTTAGATACATTGCGTTTCCAATTTCGAGTTCTTCTGGTTGAGGTAGTTGGTGATAGTTTAGCAGTGCAAAAACAATGCTAGCTTCTGCGTACTCTTTCAGGGCGTCCTGGGTGTATCCTGCGTAGTACAG
>JAUXFR010000225.1 GCA_030622805.1 Anaerolineae bacterium
CTAAAGGCTGCGACCGGAAATGCATAAGGGATCACTGTATGCGCCGGTATTACAAATCGAGCAGCGTACAGAAAGAGGAAGAATAGGACCAGAATAAGAGTCAGTGCACGCAGATCGTTCACCAATTCTGGTTCCCTGATCAGGTACAGGACAACAAAAGCTGCCATTAGAAGAGCCAGAGCTGATGCAGCGATCCATGATAAAAGCGGTCGCTCGGGTTCAACCAGTCCGAGCTGTTCTAGAGCTTCCAGATGCTCTTCGGTGAGTACCTGGCCCCTTTGTACGATAGTTTGTCCAGCAATAAAAGTGCGAGACACCGGTTCGACCGTATCGCTAGCACCCTGCCGTGCAGCTTCAGACAACGTCTCGCTGTACTCACTATTTGGGGCAATAAATGGAGTTACAAGCTCTGCTACCAGGACAACCTGATCTTCAGCTAATGAAAGGCTCACTAATGATGGAACGCTATCACGGGCGTTTTCTACATCCTGAGGGCGAATCGCTCCACTCATGAGCCTCTCAAGCACGGTAGGCGCTTCTTGCTGGATGATTTGCCAACGGGCATCCGTCAACAGCAGAAGGCTTAGCGCAGTTTCATGGCTTAGATTGACGTCTTCGAGTGCAGCCAGGTCATCCATCTGCTGGTTAATAGAGGCGTGTGAATCCGCTCGCACGTTGGATATATAAGCCAGAGTGGAGCGAAGTTTTTCCAATTGCTGGCGGGAAATGCTGGTATCTGTGGGGGTATAAACCGGATGAACAGCGTTTGCCGCATCCCGGCGAGTTTTCTCAGTGAGGACCTCGCTGGTGAAAGCTTTGGTAAACGGAGCCAGGTATTCTTGAGGGGCGACCTGACCTGCTTCCAGAGATGTGGACGCTGATGAAGTCAGTGAAGGGAGCATCAGTGCCACGATCGCCAGTCCCACAGAGATTACGCCGAGGAAGATTAGGTAGATCTTGCGTTGCGGATCGCGTTGATGAGTAGACATCGAGTCATCCAGTATGGTTGCTGAACGCATGAATCAAGACTTATTGGAGCAAGTTTCGTACCATCTGGCTGGCTTCTTGACCGCTGGCGCGCCCCTCCAGCCGAGGTATAAAAACCTTCATAACCTGCCCCATATCACGCATCGAGGTGGCACCAACTTCATCGATGACCTGGCGCGCAAGGTCTTCAAGCTCTTCGTTCGTGAGCTGCTCTGGAAGAAACTCTTCCAGCACGGCTATCTCTGACTGGTATTCTTCAATCAAATCAGGGCGGTCGGCGCGCTGTGCGTCTTCGATTGACTCCTGACGGTATTTGACTTCTTTTTGGATGATGGCCAGAACCGCACTTTCGTCCAGTTCGCTTTTTTTATCAACTTCTGCCAGCTTAATTGCTGAGAGGGCGGAGCGTATAGTACTCTTACGCAGGTCGTCCTTTTCACGCATGGCGTCTTTGAGTGCATCTTCAAGTTGTGTTTTTGTGTTCATGTCTAAAATCTCACGTTCCTTACGGGTCTCACTAAAGGGACGGTTCAATGTCAACCGTGATTATCATAGTGTGATAATGATTATGTCTTTCATTATACTCATATTCTTGAATATCGTCACTCGCTCGAAAGTCAGGCTCAAAAGTGTCTGGAGCAGTTTCTATTCGCTTCTCCAACGGATATTTTCGATTACCTGAGAGGCGAGTTTTTTAAGCACTTCGATATCTTCAGCATCTGTATGGCTGGCGCGCCAATAAAGATCGAGCAGCTCTAATGGTGTCAAGCTGCCCACTGCTTGGTCTTCGGGAAGGCGGATGCGGGTTTCCATCAACGGGCGTTTTACCAGGTGGAACTCGAAGCAGCCGGCTGTTTTTTCATGTAGGGCCGAATCATCAATCAACGATTCCCAATCGCGTGGATATTCCAGAACTAAGCGGACAATTGCCCCATTCAGCTCATCAATCGGGGGTAAAGAATCCCGCAGACGATCCGTGATGCCAGCTTGGCTTTCCAGCCGTACGAAGCGGTCGATGAAGGGACGAATGTTTTGCAGTTTATACCACACGATTTCGGTGTGCCCGCGGTCAACGTTGGCAATGACGAAGAACTTTTCATCGTTTGCCTCCCCGAAGTCAACCCGCTCAATGGAGCCAGGGTAAATGACCGGTGGGTGTGCGTTTTCGTTAAGATTCTGTGGTTTATGGATGTGTCCCAGGGCTGCGTAATCCAGGCGCGGGTCGCGCATTATTGAGGCAGGAAGAACCAGATCGCCACCCAGCATCACGGTTCGTTCCCCGCCATAAGCAGCCCCCTGGACGGAACAGTGTGCGGTGAGGATCATGGGCAGCGATGGGTCTGCATTTCCCAGCCACATCTCTACCAGCTCGATAATGCGTTCGCCAAGCTGTTCGTATAGCTGTGATGTATCGTTGGTTTGGAGACCGAGTTGGGCGATCAGACCGGATCTCGAAATCCATGGAATGGCTAGCACCTGCAGCGGCAGTCCTTCCAGCTTGTCTGGACCCAGGAATGCCGGTTTATCCAGCACCTGCACGTGGGGGACTTCGAGGGTATCGTAGGAATCGAGAGCGTGAGCGCGGCCAAAAGAGGGGGATAGATCGTGGTTGCCCACCAGCAGCAGTGTGGGAATACCGGCGTGAGACAGACGCATGATACGGCGCCCCCATTCGCGCTGGAACGTCGGCGCCGGGGTGCGGTCTTTGAAAGCATCTCCGGCGAACAACACCATGTCCACTCGCTCATCGATGGCGCTGTCTACGATGGTGTCCAATGATTTGAGGAAATCCATCACCCGCATCGGAAGACCGCTTTCGGGATCGTGGCGACCGTAATTTGCCATGTCGATATGCGCGTCAGCGAAATGCAGTATTTTGACCATAGGGATATTTTACTAGGGTTCTTCCCCTAACTGGCGCAGCAGCTCCAGACTGGGGATGAAATCTGGATGGTGTTTTAGACTCTCTCGTAAATCCTCAATCGCATCTTCGGTTTCACCCAAAGCGATTTTTGCCATAGCACGCCAGTAGTAGCTCTCTTCCAGGATGGGTTCGCTCATCGCGTCCAGCGTGGTGGTAGCCAGTTCGATGACATCCTGGTATCGCCCACTGTAATAATAAGCGAAATAGGGTCCGGTCTGGTACCAGATCAATCGCCAGGGACGTTCTTCCACCGGAATCGATGGGTAGTTAGCAAACGCTGCGTCGTAGGCGGTAGCAGCACCGGTATAGTCGTGCAATCGTACCAGGTTGGTGGCGCGGTTGAACCAGGCGAAAAATTGGTCGCGGTCGCTTAGTGTCGCAGTTTCTTCGATGGCTTTTTGTGCAGTAGCCTGGTAATTATAAACGGGGTCGGAATGTGGTCCAAGGATGGATACAACCTGTGCTTCGCGCTCCGGCGGGTAGATCACGATGTATGTGTTGTTAAATGCCCGCCAATGATTGATCATGTCCTCGTAGGAGATCGATATATCCGGACCGTCGTATGAGTCCTGGACGATGAACATCTGTGTGGCGTCGTCGTAGCCATTCAC
>JAUXFR010000034.1 GCA_030622805.1 Anaerolineae bacterium
ACTGATTGTGGTGATTTTCCGGACCAGGCGCAGCATCGATGTGGATGAAATCAACCTACTCAAAGGATAAGCAATGTTCTTGAGCGAAGCTTCATCAAGCGGAATACAATTTTTCAACCTTGTGCCCCTGGTAGTCCTGCTGCCGGTAGTGGGTTTGCTGATCAACATGATTCTTGGCGACCGCTTGCTGGCGAGATCCTATGGCGAGATGGCGATCGGTACGATCGGCTCTGCTGCGGTCGGGCTGGCATTTTTGGTTGCAGTCCTGTTGGGTATATCATTGATGAATTATCCGGAAGGGCAGATTGTCTACCTGGCAGACTGGATCAACATCGGTGAATTGAACGCAAATTGGGCTTTTCAGGTGGATACTTTATCTGTGACAATGATGCTGACGGTCACAGGGGTTGGTGCCCTGATCCATATCTATTCTATTGGCTATATGCACGAAGATGTACGGCACAACGGTGACCCGAGCCGGTTTAAAAGATTCTTCGTCTTCATGAACCTGTTCATCGCTGCGATGATGGTGCTGGTCAGCGCTGATAATTACCTGATGCTGTTCGTGGGATGGGAAGGTGTCGGTCTGTGTTCCTATTTGCTGATCGGTTTCTGGTATGAGAAAGGCAAGGATGGGATTGGCAACGCTGTTGCTGGGAAAAAAGCTTTTATAACCAACCGTATCGGTGATTTCGGGATGCTGATTGCGATCTTCCTGATGTTCTGGGCGTTTGGGTCGCTAAATTTTAACATCGTATTTGAGAAAGCGCCTGAGGTGGCGAGCGGTTTGATCATCGCGATCACGTTGTTTATGCTGGTGGGTGTGACCGGTAAATCAGCGCAGATACCGCTCTATGTGTGGTTGCCAGACGCCATGGCGGGTCCTACACCAGTTTCTGCGCTGATCCATGCTGCGACGATGGTTACGGCTGGTGTGTACCTGATCGCACGCTCCAGTGAACTGTTTGCGCTTGCGCCTGAAGTGCAGCTGATCGTTGGGCTTGTCGGGGCTGGAACAGGACTGTTTGCCGCTACGATCGCTCTGGCGCAGTTTGATATTAAGAAAGTGCTTGCGTATTCAACTATAAGCCAGCTTGGATTTATGGTGGCATCGGTTGGTATGGGCGCAATTGTGGCGGGGATATTCCACCTGGTTGCACACGCTTTCTTCAAGGCGCTGCTCTTCCTGGGCGCGGGATCGGTGATCCAGGGTGTGGAGCGCGGTCAGCACCACGCTGAACATGATAAGCGGTTGAATGCGGATATTAAAAAACGCGGCGAGGAGTATGTCGATCCCCAGGACATACGAAACATGGGCGGCATTCGCAACACCATGAAAGTTACCTTCTGGACTTATATCATCGGTGCTCTCGCGCTGGCAGGGGTTCCACCGCTGGTGGGATTCATCTCAAAAGATGAGATCCTGGCTGAGGCGCAAGATATAAACATGTTGATCTACATTTTCCTGACGATCGCTGCTTTCTTAACCGCTTTCTATATTGGCAGGCAGGTGTTTTATGTGTATTTTGGAAAGTCGCGCACGATTCCTGCTGCGTACGCAAGCGAGAGCAAGAAGGTGATGACCATCCCGCTAATCGCACTGGCTTTTCTGACCGTTGTTGGCGGTTCGCTGAACCTGCCCCAGATACACTCATTTGCAAAGTGGTTGGAGCATACGCTGCATCACGCCCATCTTGGTGAGTTTAATGTGCAGGTGGCGGCAATCTCTACCGGACTGGCTCTAATCGCGCTATTTTTAGCGTGGCTGGTCTATGGAAGGCGCTACCAGGCACAGCAGAAGCTGCCTGCAGCCGAACGTCCTGATGATCCGTTGAGACCCATCCTTGGTCCGGTCTTTACGCTGCTGGAAAATAAATACTGGGTTGATGAAGTTTATTGGACTCTGTTTCTCAACCCGTATATCGCGCTATCGAAATTCCTGGCAGATGTTATTGAATGGCGCTTCTGGCACGATTGGTTCCATAATGTTGTGCTGTTAAACGGATACAATCGCTTTACGGAGTGGCTGGCAACAGCATTCGATCTGAAGGTCATCGATGGACTGGCGAATGGACTCGCCAGGTGGACTGAGAGGTTCGCGGCATGGCTGCGGCGCAGTGAAACGGGTTACGTAAGGAATTATGCCCTGAGTGTTTTTCTGGGGCTGGTAATCATTATCGGATTTTTGATCATACGTTGATATCGATCAACCAAATACTTGAGGTCACATTGAACGAGGACACACTATGAATTCTGTATTCCATCCTCTAACGCTGGTCACTTTCTTCCCATTGCTGGGGGTCGTGATCCTGTTATTCCTGAAGAACGAACAAAAAAGTGCAGCACGCTGGACGGCTCTGATTACATCGTTGATCACATTCGCGATCTCAATCGCTGTGCTGGCGCAGTTCAATGCGGAAGATCCTTACCTGCAGATGGTGGTTAAGGTTCCCTGGATCAAGGTTGCCGGTTGGACGATTTACTACTACTTGGGTGTGGATGGTTTAAGCATCCTGCTGCTGCTGCTGACCACCTTGCTGACGCCGATTGCTATACTTTCGACGTGGCGGTCGATCGATGAGCGGGTGCGTGACTTCATGATCTTCTTCCTGCTGTTAGAAATAGGGATGGTGGGTGTCTTCCTGGCGCAGGATCTGTTCCTCTTCTATGTATTCTGGGAGTTCACGCTTGTTCCAATGTACTTCCTGATCGGCGTATGGGGGGGCGCAAACCGCATCTACGCTGCTGTTAAGTTCTTCTTGTACACCATGGCGGGTTCCGTCCTGATGCTGCTGGCGATCCTGTGGTTGGGAATCGAAATGGGAACGTTCGAGGTGCCTGAATTAATCGCGATGAATTCCATCCCGGCAGACCTGCAAATCTGGTTGTTCCTGGCTTTCGCAGCGGCTTTTGCGATCAAAGTTCCTATGTGGCCGCTGCATTCCTGGCTGCCAGATGCGCATGTTGAAGCCCCAACAGCCGGTTCAGTGATCCTTGCTGGCGTATTGCTGAAGATGGGCACCTATGGTTTTCTGCGCTTCAACCTGGCGCTGTTCCCCGAAGCGTCAGTAAAGCTGGCCTGGTTGATGGCGCTGCTTGGTGTGATCGGTATTATATATGGGGCGATGGTCTCTTACGCTCAGACAGATATTAAGAAGCTGGTTGCCTATTCATCGGTAAGCCACCTGGGATTTGTCATGCTCGGTCTGTTTGCCCTGAACACGCTGGGTATTCAGGGCGCTATCCTGCAAATGGTCAACCATGGTTTGAGTACGGGCGCGTTGTTCCTCGCAGTCGGGTTCCTGTACGAACGTCGGCATACCAGAGATATGGACCAGTTTGGTGGTCTGTGGAAAGTAATGCCGGTCTTTGCGGCGATGACGATTGTAGTGGCACTCTCTTCGATGGGACTACCAGGTTTGAACGGATTTATTGGAGAGTTCAATATCCTGTTGGGTGCCTGGGGGTCTGGTCAAGAAGGCGCTTTAGGATCTGTTATGTATGCCGCTTTTGCAGCACTGGGCGTGATCCTGGCGGCGGTTTATCTACTTCTGATGATCCAAAAGCTGTTTCTGGGACCATTGAATAAAGAAGAGAATCGCGTTTTGAAGGATTTAACACTGAGAGAAATACTGATCATGGTCCCTATCCTGATCTTGATTTTCTGGATCGGTCTTTATCCCACTCCGTTCTTTAACCTGATCGGACCATCGGTTGATAATCTGGTGCAGTACATCCAGGGTGCTGCGGTTGCAGTCATACCGTAAATTTATGCCTGCAAGATGCAGGCATACTCAGTTTCTGAGGGCGTGTGCGTATGAGCGTAAATGATTTTCTATCGAATTTCAACGAAATCCTCCCGCTGACATTCCTGTTCTCCTGGGCCTGTTTGCTATTGTTGGTAGACCTATTCATCTCAGAAAGCAAAAAAGGTATAACGGCATTACTGGCAGCAGCAGGTCTAAGTGTTACACTTGTGCTGCTCATTGTGAACTGGGATCAAACTGGCACAGCGTTTGGCGGTATGATCGTGGTTGACACTTTTTCCACCTACTTGAATATCCTGCTGGCTGTCAGCGGATTGCTGGCGATCGCAGTGGCATATGACTACCTCAAACGTACGGAGTTGGAACGAGGTGAGTACTACACGCTGCTGCTGTTCTCTATCGGTGGAATGATGTTGATGACGCTCGCAGCAGATTTGATCCTGGTCTTTCTGGCATTTGAATTGCTCTCTATTCCCCTGTATGTGCTGGCAGGATTTGCGGTGCCGCGAGCCGAATCTGAAGAAGCTGCGATCAAATACTTCCTGCTGGGCGCCTTCTCGTCAGCGATTATGGTGTATGGTATTGCTCTGGTGTACGGCGCAACGAGCACGACCGCCCTGTCGGAAATCATTGCAGCGATCTCGAGTGGGTCGACCAATATGGGGCTGCTGGGTATTGGCGCCGGGATGATCCTGATCGGGTTGGGCTTCAAAGTGGCGGCAGTACCATTCCATATGTGGACGCCAGATGTTTATCAAGGAGCGCCAACATCGGTAACGGCGTTCATGGCGGTGGGCGCCAAGGTGGCCGGGTTTGCGGCGCTGGTGCGGATCTGGATATGGACGTTCTCGAATCAAGCCCTGGCAGATGACCTGACACCGATTCTGTGGGGGATTGCTGTACTGACTATGATTGTGGGAAACGTGATCGCACTCATGCAGCACAATATCAAGCGCCTGCTGGCATACTCCAGCATCGCACACGCAGGTTATATACTGATGGCGCTGGTGCCCTACGCTCAAGGGGATATGACAGACGCCGTGGTTTCATCGATCCTATTCTACCTGCTGGCGTACATGGTCACCAGCTTTGCAGCCTGGGCGGTGGTGATCGCCCTGGAGCAGAAGGAAGGCAAAGGGCTGGAACTGGACGACTATGCGGGATTGAGTCGTAAGTACCCGGTTCTGGCATTGACGATGGCTGTGGCGATGCTGTCTTTCATCGGAATACCCCCCACACTCGGATTTATCGGAAAGTTCGGTTTGTTCAGTGTAGTTATCGATGGCGGTTATATTGTTCTGGCGTTGATCGGTGTGCTTACTTCGCTGGTCTCGGCTTACTACTACCTGCGGGTTGTGGTGGTAATGTATATGCAGGAAGGTGAACCGATTGTTCAGAAAGAGACCTTGCTTTACCTGACGGTAATCCTGACCGGTGTTTCAATGGTCCTTCTGGGTATCTTCTCGGAACCGTTGATCAACTGGGCGTCGCAGGCTGTGTTGGGGATGTTTTAGTTCGATTACTACAACGGTCTGAGAAAATAACGGATTCTGAGGACTCCTGTAGCTCATGAGGCTGCAGGAGTTTGGTTTCTGGCATACAGGGTTATTGTGCGGTAAAATTTTATTCTCAGTCATCGAAAGTTAGCTGAATCACAATTGCTGGACAAGGAGAACGCCATTATGCAGCGGAAGAATTCAGGATCTTGGTTCGTTGTCGTTTTACTCGGATTATTTATTGCGCTTGCGATGACAGGCTGCGGGGGAGAGGAACCTGCAGTGGAGTCTCCTGCACCGCCTGGGACCCAGACCGCGGTTACACAGGCAGTTGAAATTCCAACGCCGTATCTACCACCGACTCCGGTGCCATACATGCGAGATTATGCGGAGGCGCGCAACTTCCTGGTCGGTACTTCCTTCGATCCTGCTTATATAAACGATCAGGAATTAGCAGAGTTGGTAATTCGTGAATTTAATGTGCTGACGCCGGAAGTGGCGATGAAATTTGAGGTAATCCATCCAGAGCAGGATGTTTACGATTTCACTCCTGGGGACGGGGTTGTGGAATTCGCCGAAGAGAACGGTATGCTGGTTCGTGGACATCCGCTGGTGTGGGATTTTCAACTGCCGGAATGGGTGAAGTCCGCTTATGAGGAAGGAGAGATGACCAGGGACGAGTGGGCGGCGCTGCTGCGTGATCACATCACCACGGTAGTAAGCCATTATCGAGGGCGTATATACGCCTGGGATGTGGTCAATGAAGCGATCGCCAGTGATGGCACACTGCGTGACACCATCTGGCTGCGCACGATCGGTCCAGAATATATCGCACTGGCTTTTCGCTGGGCGCACGAGGCGGATCCCGGGGCGCTGCTTTTTTATAACGATAACGGTGGGGAAGGGATTAATCCGAAATCCCAGGCGATCTATGCAATGGTGCAGGGGCTGCAGCGCGAGGGAGTGCCCATCCATGGCGTAGGGCTGCAGACGCATACCTGGGTGAACGGACCACCTGCCGAAGGGGAGCTGGTGCAGAATATCAAGCGCCTGGGGGATTTAGGGCTTACCGTACACATCACGGAAATGGATGTCAGGCTGCAGTACAGTTCATTGAATGATGAAGCAAAGCTGGCAAACCAGGCGGAACTGTATGAGCGAGTATTTAATGTATGTCTTGAGGCGCCAAACTGTGAGGCGTTTGTGGTCTGGGGACCGACCGACCGGCATTCATGGATTCCGGGTCATACGGATTCTCCCGACGCACCATTGCTGTTTGATGACAATTATCAACCTAAGCCGGCGTATGAAACGATTATGGGGGTGCTGCAAACAGGGGATTGAGACGAGGTATATACGGAGACACTAAGCACAACCAGGACGTGGCTTGTTTATAATGGCGATTGGGATAGGGACAGTGTTGGAGAGACAGTGATTCGCCAGGAGCGAAAGACGGTGAAGGTCAATCGGTAATCTGGGGGGAGTTCCAGATAGCCCAGTCATCTACAGCTGACCCATCTGATCGGACGGTGAGGATGAACTGGACCGTCTTGCCCTGCAGCCTGGAGAGATCAAGGTCGACATGGAGCAGGGTGCCATCGCAGGATTTCTGCCATGATCCCAGCGTAAGTACATTATCTCCTTCTTTGTACCGCAGCTCGTATGTAACTTTTCCTGCGCCGCAGGTGCCGTCCTGGTTGGCAAGAAAGCTGAGCCGGGCTTCGAAATGGTTGCCTTTATGGATGGTATAAGGTTGATATGTGCCGGAAATCCAGCTGTTGTTCTGATGCTTGGGGTATGTTAAAAGCACTTTACCGGAAATGCGTCCATTCTCCAACTTGACACCGTTTTCAATTCTCGCCACACCGTTGGGATCGTTCAGGTCACCCCCAAATACGAGATCAGTGGGAGCTTCGTTGGCTATTCCGCTTCTCCACTGGGCGGAGCTGGCACGGCTGACAAAATCGAGCCCCGATTCGGTGACCACCTGGACCTGAACCCAGATGGGGTTGCCCTTACTTCCAACACCAAAAATCTCGTTGGATTCACCGCTCAGCTTCCACTCTGAGCGGTAAGTGCCGGCAGTATCTGGTGCGATCATATCAACAGAGACATCGACTGTGTTGCCGGGTGTGATGATCTTGTTGGTTAGCTGTATCGAGTCGGGCGCACCCATCTTATCGCCTTTGTAGTAGACCAGGCGGTACTGCGGGGACCAGCTGCAGGTGCCGTCGTTTTGGAGGCGCCAGGTTTTTTTGAAGGGTGTACCAGGCGGAAGTGCCGTATCGTCCGGTATGGTCAGATCCTTGACGAATTTTGCTACATTGCACGACGGAGTCGATTCAGGCGTGTCTCCTGGGGTTGTGGTCTGCTGCGGTTCGCCCGTCGGTTGCCCGGTTGGATTGATTGTGGCAGACGGGGTCGAAAAAGGTGTTGGAACGGGTGGTTTGCTGACCTCAGTCAGCTGTGCCTGGACGGTTTGCGCGGCGTAGGTTGCTATGAGATCGATGCCCGATTGGGCTGGCGTCGTACGAACAGGCATATGGCAGGCGGCGAGCACCAGTGCCCCCGCAAGCAGCACGAATGATAACCCTATCATAGGACGCTTGTTTGAATTGGACATCATTCTCCTCCAAATGGTTGCTCTCGTACGTTTCCAGTGTTTATTATAACGTTCATTCCCGATTTCGTATGAGTCCGTCCTGGTGAATATTCCTTTAGAAAATATCCACCTGATCGTTATGTGAACCTGCTGAACCCCTGGCGTTTGTCGGGGTAATTCCACATGGGCAAAGGTTTTTTTGAAAATAATTCAATCTGATCAATCTATATCATGTTCAGGGTATTCTGTCCCGTATGCCATTGCGAGCGCGCATCAGGAGAGCCAGCGGTATTGCTGCCACAAGAAGCATGCCACCCAGGCAGGGGAGCGGCGCTGTGGCAGAAGTGTCATCGGTGGGTGGTTCGACCGCTTCAGTTGTACCAGCTTTGCTGATTATGGGCAGGTGGACTGCCGGTGTGGGTGTGGTCGTGTCCAGTTCGATCGTAATTGGGGGAGGGCTTTCCAATTCTGGTACGACCTCATAAGCGATACCTTCGGATAGTGCGATCACTCGCGGCCCAAGCGCGATTGCTGCTGCCAGTTGCGAATCGGTTTCAGTCAAGGCGAAATATTCATCCGAGAGAAAGGCTACTCTGGTGGCACTCATTTTATCCGGATCGAAGGTTGTGTCTATCCAAACCCCATCAGCGAGCAGAAATGTCCGTGCGCCCACAAAGCGAACCTGCTCCATAACTTCACCTTGTGGTATCAAGGGCGCTTCCGCCTCCGCCAGGGAACTTTGAGCCGCGGCGCTCTCGACGGCTTCTTGTCCGAATGTGGGCGCGTCGACGGTGGACTGCATTTGTTTCAACTGCTGGCTGGTAATGCGTTCCAGTTCATTTTCGCCCAGCGGCATCTGTTCGGTAACCAGGTAGGATGTGTAGGGGGTGACGATGCCGTAGCGGATGCTGAGCTGCACGATTTGCTCGATGGTCTCCTGATCTGGACCATGAAGTCGGATCATCTGCAGCAAATGACCGATCTTGCGAGTTGCCCAGATTCTAGGAAT
>JAUXFR010000223.1 GCA_030622805.1 Anaerolineae bacterium
GATGTGATGAAGCCGGCATCGAAAGCATTTTGGATGTCCGGAATGGTGGCGGTGTTCATGAGGGCCTCGATCTCGCCTCGTCGCTCGTCGGTCAGCGTGCTCATGGCCTCTTCGAAGGGCGTGAAGTCACGGGAGAGCTTGGCGTTGTAGTCGGGCTCAGGGATGGGGAAGGTCCCCGCCTCTTGCTGGGACTGATTGCCCCCGCCACACGCGGTCAGGGCCAGGACGGCTGTCAGGGACACAGCCAGAATGATGAGTATTTTTCGGGTTTTCATAAGAATATCTCCTTTGTTTGAAATGTGATGAAGGGTCAGTACTTTTTTTCCGTAATTAGTAAATATCATTATGTGCTTGACGGTTTGAAATTGGAATTAAGACCAAGACTGTTTACCGTCAAGCTTGTGTAAATGTGCTTCGATGACTGTTTCTTATTTCTATCTTCATATGCGCATTTACTTAAGTAGATTCAATAATTGTATAGATTTAAATTCGCTTTACGCGGATTGCACAGCCGACGCAAATTGCAGGTGGGAACTATCTCTATTCAGAATAACATCAGCGCCTGAAGCCAGGAATACAGCATTTTCCTTGTACGTCAATGTCAGCACGATACAGCGAATTTGCGGATAATTCTCCTTAACTCGATGCAGCAAAGCCAGGACCTCCTCCTGCGGCAGATTGGCATCGATAACGAGCAGGTCCACTGAGCGCTTCTGCAGTAGATCATAAGCAGATAGACTGCCGCCGGCTGCAGCGACCACTTCGATGTGAGGCAGCGACCTGAGCATGGCCCGTAATCCATCCTGCATGTTGCCGGGGACGGAGACCAGCAAGGTTGTTGTTTTTTGTTTTTCAACAGACAATAGTTTTATCCTCGCCTGAAACAACTGGTTTCGGTGCGAAATCAGTCACCGGTTCCCAAGTGGGTATTGTGGGTGTGATGATGGGAGTGGAAAAATTCCAGCCCCATGTGGGCGTTCATGTAGGAACAAGATAGCTAGATTTCGCACCAACGTTAGCTTAACATTGATTCCGCCAATCCACATCGGCCATACCCATGATTTTTCCCAATAAAAAATCCCCCAAAAAGGGGGCAGTTACTAGTCCAAAAGTATGAAATTCGGGGGATTAAATCGATAACTGGCTGGTTTTCCTGGTCGGGGTCCTAATCGGGGGTCTCAACCAGCCCGCTCTCAATGGCGTACAGCGCCGCCTGGGTGCGGTTGCTGACATCCAGCTTGCGCAGCACATTCCTCACATGCGAGCGTACAGTGTTGGTGCTGATGGAAAGCTGCTTTGCAATTTCCTGGTTAGAAAAGCCCTGAGCCATACATTGCAGCACCTCCAGCTCGCGGCGGGTTAGCTGCAGCTTTTGTACCTGCTGATCCATCTCTAGATCCAGCGACATGATTTTGCGCGCCATGTCTGCCGGTAGGGAAAAGTGACCGAGATGGACCCCCCTGATGGCATGAATCAACTCATCCGGCGAGCAATCTTTTATTAAATACCCCTCCGCGCCTGCACGAAGGGCGGCAACGATGTCCTCTTCCTCTGAAAAACTGGTCAGCACCAGGATGCGCACCTCTGGGCTTTCTGCCTTGATTTCACGGATCGCCTCAAGACCGCCCATGCGAGGCATTACCAGGTCCAACAGGATCACGTCAGGCTGCAGGTGCCTGGTTTTCTCAACAGCTTCGTGCCCATCAGCCGCTTCACCCACAACATCGATATTGAACCTGGGCGTTGATAAAAGTGAAGCAAGTCCTTTGCGTAGAACCGTGTGATCGTCGACGATCAGAACGCGTATCGGGATATCATTCATCGCTAGAGGATCCTTAATATACTATATTTCATCTCTGCTGAGGGTGATACGTGTGACCGTGCCGCTTCCCGGTCTGGAATTAATTTCTATTGTCCCGCCGAGCTGGTTTACGCGCTCCCTCATAATTTTCAACCCCATGCCGCCCTGCTCTCCGGTCGCATCAAAACCGCTGCCATCGTCAACAATTTCCAGCACCAGATCAACCCCTTCAGCCTGCAGTCTTACGCTGACCTGATTGGCGCTGGCGTGCTTCAGGCTGTTGTTCAACGCTTCCATTGTGATGCGATAGAATGATTCTTCGGCGCGCTCGGGAAGGGTCATTTTTTCGTCAATCTGGAGGGTCGCCTCAATACCCAGCCGCCGCTCTACCATGTCCAACCGCTGGTTTATGGCAGCAGCCAGCCCGATATTTTCGAGGTCCCCTGGCTGGAGTTGGAACAGAAGCAGGCGCATTTCCTTCAGGGCAAACAACGCGTTCACCTCTAGCTGCTGCAAGCTATCCTTCAGCTTGAGATCCTCTCCCTCCTCATACGCATAACGCCCGCTGCGGGCGAAAAGGGTCTGGCTGTACAGGGATTGGGTAATTGAATCATGCAATTCTCGAGCCAGGCGCTGGCGTTCTCCCAGCACAGCCATCTCCTCTGTTTGCTGGCGCAGGTGGTAGTTTTCCACCATCACCCCAAGCTGTTCGGCCATCGCAACCAGCAGCGATATCTCATCCAGGGCGAATCCCTCATCCGAAAGGCGGTAGCAACTGAGGGTGCCGTGGGACTGGTCTCTGGTCCGTATCTGGGCTCCCAGATAGGTTGAATAGCCAGGCAGGCGCAGCGCAGGCGGTAGTGTGCTCTCCTGCGCCAGGTTTGTGGAAACGAGGGGATCGAGCAGTGCTTTTGTATGATGGGCGTAGTTATCCTGGAGAAGGACTTCCTGCAGAGATTGACGCTCATTTACGGTTAGATTGTATTGGGCGACCAGATTTATCACTTTCCCATCTTCGGAGTACTGGTGAATGCAAATGATATCGCAGCGGCAGGCTGAAATGATGCGGGTTATTGCAGGTTCCAGGATCTCTTCCAGGCTTTGTGTCCTGCTGGCCAGCGTGGCCAGGTCAAAGAAAGCCGACAGCTCCCTTGTGCGGGCGGCAATGCGTTCTTCTAAGGTTTCCAGGACGCGCTCGCGCTGCCAGAGACTCCCCAGCATGCCCACAACCACCTCCAGTACTTCTAGGTTCTGCTCGGAGCCAGGCGCGCTTAGGTGCGAGCCTTGAGAAACCAGGAATCCAACCAGGTCCTCGCCGGAATAGATCGGCAGCGCATGCTGTGGTCCGGAACTCTCCTTGACGAAGATAGCCATCTCTTCCTGCACCTCAAGGGGTAGTGCAGAGACATCCTCCACATAAAAGCTGCCTTCGTGGCGCAGTCTTTCAACCAGCCATTGCACCCTTTCTACTGAGAAACTTCGCACCTCACCCAGCACGGGCTCCACACCCACGGCACACCATTCGAGCGTTTTCTTTATCCGTTGGTTATCCTCTTGAAAGCGAAAGAGGTAAACCCGCAGTGGGTTGGTAAGTTCGCCTATCACTGCCAGCGCCTCATCTATAGCCTTTTGGATGTCGGTGGCCTGCATCATGCGGGTGGAAATGGCCGCTAAGGCCTGATCCACTACCAGGCGCTGGCGGATCTCGACTTCGGCCTTTTGACGTTCGGC
>JAUXFR010000053.1 GCA_030622805.1 Anaerolineae bacterium
ACCCCTGATCCTGACGGGCGTCTTGCTGCTCACCTTCTCACAGATTACAACAGCCACATCCCGAGACCCGGTCAGTGTCCAATCCGCCTTACATGAGCATATTGTAGCCAGCTCTTCCGCCACCACCACCGTAAATTTGTACCTGCCGTTAATCTACGACCCACTACCGTTTGATGTGGAACTGTTGGACGCCTGGACTTCGGATTCCAGTGGGGATGACCTGCTTGGCTTTCACCCGGATGAGAACATGCGGTATTGGGCGAGCGGGATCAATCACAAAACAGATCCAGTGACATTTACCCTGCAGTGGACGCAGAATGATCTCTGCAGCAGTGGTGAGAGCGATATCCGACAGATTTACAGCGAAACGATCAGCATGGAGCCAGGTGATTGGGAGCATTTTTTTCCATCAAAGTCGCCCGATTGCAGCGGAGTTTTCAGCCCTATTGTGAAGCTCACCGATAACGGCATCAACCAGACCCATCTAACCGAATTCGCGGTCAACGAATACAGCATGGTATTTGTCAGCAATGAGCAGGGCTTTGATAAGTGTGGGTTGCCTGATGTGTGGAAGATGAGCAACTGGTGGCAGAACAGCCCTTATGAGGTCTTTAACCTCTATCTCGGAGGTGTTAACTTCGGCTGCAAGAGTAACCCGCTGGATGCCGTGTGGGTGCGTAATGTCGCCGAGCAGGGCTGGTCCTTTATCCAAACCTGGGTTGGACCCCAGGCGCCTTGCTACCGAGAAGATTTACCAGATTACCCGCGCATTCCCTGGGACAAAGACGAGGCTTACCAGGAGGGACAGCAGGAAGCGCAGGCAGCTGTTGATGCATCCTATGAACTGGGTTTTTTCACAGACAGGATTATCTACTACGATATAGAATCTTACGGACAGGATTTATCTTCCTGCCATAAGGCAGTGGTTTCATTTCTGAGCGGGTGGTCTAAGCGGCTTCACGAACTCGGGTTCAAGTCTGGTGCTTACGGTGCGAGCTGTACTTCTTTCATGTCTGAGTGGACGAAAGTTGATCCGTCGCTCGATGATGTATGGATTGCAAACTGGTACACGAACTACTACGATCCCAACGCCTCCGTCTGGAACGCATACTGCCTGTCCAACAGTTTATGGGACGATCACCAGCGCCTCAGGCAGTACGCTGGGGGTCACAGCGAGACCTGGGGGGATGTGTCGATCACCATCGACAGCAATGTGCTGGATGGTGAGATAACCGGATTGGATGTGTCTCAGAAAGCGGAGGGGATTGGGGGTAGGGGCGAAAGGGATAAGGGTATAGGTGATAGGGGGACAGTGCTGCATATTTACGGCGTTCCCATAAATAATCTGGGTTTGTTCGATATAGATCGGGGATGGGTGTTATCCGAGGGAAAAGTGTTAATTAATGATAATGGTGGTGAACACTGGCAGGATATCACGCCAACGGGTGCTTATATCATAAGTGCAGCTTTCTCTGGTCGGGATACCGGCTGGTTGGTTGGGCGCAGGCCTGGTAGCGGCGAACTAGCGGTATACAGAACGCAGGACGGAGGCTCTACCTGGGGACTCAGTTTCCTGCCGTTGAATCTGGAGGAGATTGCTTCTATTGAGAAGGCACATATCGACCCGCTCGATGAAGATACCGCATGGGTGTCTCTAAAAACGCTGTCGGGCAGCAGTTTCAGCCTGGGCAGGTTGTTCTATACGAGTGATGCTGGAAACACCTGGCATGAACGAACCATCCCGCTGGGTGAAGCGGTGGAATTCCAGGATGAACTGCACGGCTGGGTCGCTGGTGGTCCATCCAAGGATAAGCTGTACAGCACCCGGGATGGCGGTCGCACCTGGCAGCTTGAGGAGTCAGATGCACATTTTCCCGCGCACGCGGATACCACATCGTTCTCCAGTCAAATTACGCCTGCTGGTTCTTCCTTGCCATTCGCCGCTTCTCAATTTGTTTTACCAAAAGGCGTTGTCATGCTGGACTTCGTCGACACTATCCACGGTTGGGCAGCGGTCCAGACCGGTGCATGCCAGGGGGATAAAGGTAGACCGGGCAGTCAGCTTATCTGCGAACAGCACTGGCGTCTGCTGGCGACAGATGACGGTGGTCGCACCTGGCGGGAGATAAAAATCCATTAACAGGAAAGTGCCACGCTCCTCGGAAGTGTGTGGCCCTTCTTTAATGCTCACACCACTAAGACTTCCCGCCTTAATCCCTTCCCCTCAACCGCCCACAAATCCGTGGCAAATCTCCTGATGAAATAGCGATCATGCACCACCGCCAGCACGGTGCCCTCAAACTTCGTCAGAGACTGTTCAAACCTCTCGCGTGATGGGATATCCAGATGGTTGATCGGTTCGTCCAGCAGCAGCAGGTTGTTGCCCTCCGCCACCAGCATCGCCAGCCGCAGCCGGGCTCGCTCGCCGTAGCTGAGCTGACCCACCGGGCGCAGGGCATCGTCACCGCTGAACAGGAAGTAATGTAGAAATGAGCGTACCTCGGTCTCGTTGAGCGGAACCAGCCGGCGCACTGATTCTAGAGCGGTCAGTTCCGGATCGAGCAGTTCCTGCTCCTGGGTCATATAACCGAGCTTAACGCTTGCCCCCAACCGTACGCTACCTGCCAGAGGGGGAAGTTGACCGGCGATCGTTCGCAATAGTGTGGTCTTACCGCACCCGTTCGGACCGCTGAGTGCAATGCGCTGTTTCGACTGCACTCGAATGTTTAGACCTTCCAGCAGGGGTTGTTGGATGGCATAACCCACAGATAGGTCCTGCAGCGTGAATGCATCCTGACCCAGTTGATGCCCCGAATATCCCTCTCCCGGCGTGTTACCGAATGCGAGCTTCATCTGCCAGCTCTGCCTGGGTTTCTCAAATCTTTCGTCGGACGCTAAATATCGATCTAGCTTTTTCTCCCGCGACTTGGCCTTCCTGGCCACTTTTTTAGCATAGCGCCGTACAATCGGTTCGCGTGAAGTTGTTGTCTGCTCCACCCAGGCAGCCTGCTGCTTGGTTCGCTGGATGTCCTGCCGCATACGCCGGATCTCGTACACTTGATCCTTATAAGAAGCCATCTGCCGCTCACGTTCCGCCAGGTATTGATCCAGGTAATCACTATAATTTCCTGTGTACGCGCGTATTTTGTGAGTTTGCAGGCTCATATCCAGTATGCGGGTCACTGTGCGATCCAGAAATGTGCGGTCGTGGGAGACGACCATCGCTGCACCAGGATAATCCGCCAGCCAGCGTTCCAACCACTCCAGCATGGCGATATCCAGGTGGTTGGTCGGTTCGTCAAGCAGCAGCAGTTGTGGTTTTCCTATCAAAACCATCGCCAACGACAGGCGTGTTTTTTGTCCCCCGCTTAATTTTTCCACTGGCAGGTTCTCATCGATTCCGTCCAAACCAAGGGCATTCTGTACTGCAGCATTCGCCCCATACAATCCCTGGTCCAGATCACGTAAACGCTGGAGTGCCAAGTCGTAGGCTGCCTGCAGGTCTTTCCGTGCCGGGTCAAGAGCCAGGGCATCTGCCAGGCGCGCCACTGAGGCTTCAATTTCTTGCGGGTCACCCTGTGTGGAGCACAACACCTGTCCAAGGCTAAGCCTTGGGTCGACCGCCAGACCCTGCGGCAGGTAGCCAACTCGCAGGTGGCTGGGTGTCAATGCCACGTGACCCCGGTCGGACGATTCTTTCCCAGCCAGGATGCGCAGCAGAGTAGTTTTCCCGCAGCCGTTAGGACCAATCAGCCCGACACGTTGGCCTCGATTGATATTGAAAGAAACATCTTCCAGTATGGTGTTCAGGTTGTAGGATTTATAGATGTGGTGAGCGGTTAGCACGATGATCACTCCTAATAAAGAAAAACCGAGGGCAAGTGTCCCGATACTAATGGTGAGCCCCCGGCTGGGACACAGATTCAGCGGGTGTATTGCCCGGTAAAACGGAGGATTTCTTATAAGTGATCGATCATCGTGAGCACCTCGTACTGTGAGGGCTTCATTTTAGCATAACTTCTAGGAATGTGCAGCGGGGAGATAGAAGTCTTCAAACATTGTTATCGTTTGTTTAAATTCCTTTTTTATGTATTGACAAAATCGTCCGTTGAAATAACAATTAAACACTACGAAATTTATGGAGGTTCTCATGAAGAGACTGGCAGTATTATCTACTCTGTTATTCCTGGTTTTAATAGCCGCGGCATGTACCCCATCGGGCACTCCATTCCCTGTTGAGTATGTGCCTGCCGATCCCGGTAATCCCGCTTCTGTTGTCAATGCCTTCTTCACTGCACGCTCGGCCTTCAATCTTGATGCAGCCATGCAGTACGTCAATGACAGCACTGTAATTGTAAATCCAAGAGGAACGCATACCGGCGTTGATCAGATCCGTGAGATGGTGCAGTCCATGATGGACGATAACTTTCAGTTTGAAATCACCAGTTCCCAAACGAATGGTGATCAGGTGACTTTCAAAATGCAGGCGTACCAGAATGGTCAAGCTGTGGAAATGGTCAATGGTCAGGCTGTCGTACAGGGTGGGGTTATTGCTTCCATGACACTGGAAGTCGAATGATCGACCGAATTTACTAACAAAAGTCCCAAACTGAGTGCGTGGCAATTCACAATGCCACGCACATTTCTTATTCGTATATCGATGCAAGAAAAGTCAAAGCTACCTACAAAACAGTACCAGGCTCTGCTGGTCGAATATTTAACTCCCCTAAAAAGCCAGGTGATTCTGCTTGCACTATTACTGCTGATTAATATCGGACTGCAGCTGATCAACCCACTTATCGTTGGCGCTTACCTGGATGCAGTTGAAGCCGGCAGCTCACTGGATGTCCTTATACGCGCTGCTGCTGTATTTATGGGAATCGCCATCGTTGCTCAGGTTTTCCGAATCACTGTCACCTATGTGGGAGAGAATATCGCATGGACTTCTACCAATAACCTGCGCTCCGACCTGGCCCTGCATTGCCTGAAATTGGATATGTCGTTCCATAAACAGTATAAGCCCGGCGAGCTGATCGAGCGCGTTGACGGGGATGTTACCCAGTTAGCGAATTTCTTCTCTCAACTTGTGATCCGACTGGGCGCAAACCTGCTGTTGGTGATCGGTGTACTGATCCTGCTTGGGTTGCAGGATTGGCGGTTGGGGATTTCGATCACGGCGGTTGCAGTCGTGGGTATGGTTGCGCTGAACTGGCTCAACAAACGCAGCGTTCCACGCTGGCAAGTCGTACGTGAGGTGGAAGCGAAGCTGTTCGGCTTCCTTGAAGAGTGGCTCAACGGCACTGAGGAGATTCGCTCAAGCGGTGCTGAATCCTTCATTCTGCTGCGTCTTTATCAGGCAATGCGAACGAGATGGCACAAGGTGATACGAGCAATGCGGATACAGGTGCTCGTTTCAGATCTTCCGCTGGGGGTTTTCGCGCTGGCATACGTCGCTGCGCATATCCTGGGCGCTTCGCTTTATCGAGACGGGGTATTGACCATCGGGGGTATTTATCTGATCTTTTATTATATCGATCTGATGAAAGGGCCACTTTGGGAAATCCTGCGTCAGGTGGAAGACTTGCAGCGCGCCTCCGCCAGTATCAATCGCGTCACGGAACTGCGAGGTATCAAGCCTACCATCCAGGATGGGACTGGAGCCAGCTTCCCTAAGGGTCCACTGGCAGTCGTTTTTAGCGATGTCGCCTTTCATTACGAAGACGATCCAGGCACGGACGTCTTGAAGCATGTAGACTTCTCGCTGAAACCCGGTGAAGTATTGGGATTACTGGGGCGTACAGGCAGCGGCAAGACGACTCTCACCAAACTCCTGTTCCGTTTCCACGATGTCACCAGTGGTTCCATCAAACTGGGGTCTTATTCATTCGAGAACGACAAAGCTGGTTTGTTTGACATCCGCCTGGCAAAAGAGGCAGACCTGCGCAGGCATATCGGCATGGTGACTCAGGAAGTTCAACTGTTCAATGCCACAGTACGGCAAAATGTCACTCTTTTTGATGATTTAATTCCGGACGAACGCATCCTCCAGGCATTAAAGGAAGTTGGATTAGGGAGCTGGGTGAATGAGCTGCCGCAGGGGCTGGATACTGTGCTCGAAGCCGGTGGCAGCGATCTGTCCGCTGGTCAGGCGCAGCTGCTGGCATTCACGCGAGTCTTTTTAGATGATCCTGGGCTGGTGATCCTTGACGAAGCTTCCTCCCGGTTAGACCCGGCTACCGAGCGCTTGATCGAGCAAGCAGTGGACAGGCTTTTTGCGAATCGCACCGCCATTGTCATCGCCCATCACCTTGGGACAATACAGCGCGCAGATGAGATCCTGATTCTCGACAGTGGTCACATCGCTGAGTATGGTGCCCGGCAAGAACTGGCCAGAAACCCGGATTCGCTTTTCTCCAGACTGCTAAAAACCGGTATGGAAGAGGCCATGGCATGAACGAGAAAGTGAACACCCTGAAAACATACCAATACTACTGGCGTCTGATCTGCTATAGCCCACTGTACTTCATCACGGATATCACTACAGCCACGGTCTTCTGGCTGTCGTTTACAGTGATCGGTCTGCTGTTGAGAGGGTATTTCAACTACCTGACAGGGGAAGGGGATTTTCAACTCACAGTCAGTCAGGTGGTTGTGGCGCAGATTGTGTACGCAATTATCGCTGCACTTGCCCTGGCAGCTGCCATCCTGGCAAACACCGCTTTCCGCCAGCGCAGTATGGCGCTGATGATCCGCAATATGTTCGCCCGAATCCTGCAGATGCCGGGTGCGAAACCGCTGCCTGAAGGCAAGGACGGTAAAGTGATGTCTTCAGGGGTGGTAATCAGCACCTTCCGTGATGACACCAATGAAATTGTCAACGGCATCACTGTTGTGGAGGACACGTTGGGCCTGGGGATCACGGCTGTAATTTCACTGATTATCATGATGCGTATCAGCCCGTTGGTGACACTGGGCACGATCCTGCCGTTGGGTGTGATCATTGTTGTGGCACATCTGCTCGGACCACGCATTGAGAGATACCGTAAAGCCAGCCGAGAAGCGACAAGCCAGGTAACGGGCATCATCGCCGATATGTTTAATGGCACACAGGCATTAAAGGTGGGGAACGCGGAAGAGCGCATTATAGCCCACTTCCGACAGGTAAACGACCGCCGTCGAAAGACGATGATCCTGGATAGGGTTCTTTCCGAGTTTATTACAGCATTGAGCAACGGCACCGTATATATTGGGCTGGGATTGGTGCTGCTGCTGGCTGCGCAGCTCATGTATTCGGGCAGTTTCACTGTTGGCGATTTCGCTCTGTTTGCTGCCTATCTATGGCCCATGACCCAATTCATGCGCATGACAGGGGCGTTGATCACCCTGTACCGCCAATCGGGAGTCTCTTTTGAGCGCATGGAGGAGATGATGCAGGGAGCCGGGGTGGGCGATGTTGTGACGCATCACCCTGTATACCTCTCTGGTGATTATCCACGGGTGCCATACATCGCGAAAACAAGTGAGCATACGCTAGATCATCTGGCGGTAGTGGGGCTGTGTTATCAATACGATACGCAAAATATTGACGGGGCTGGAATCTTCGACATCGGGTTCGAATTACAGCGTGGTTCGTTCACCGTGATCTCTGGGCGTATCGGTTCAGGGAAATCCACTTTGCTGAAAGTCTTGCTTGGACTGCTGCCGATCACTTCGGGTGAAGTTCGCTGGAATGGGGCGCTGGTCAAAGACCCGGTCTCTTTCTTCCAACCACCACACAGCGCATACACCGGTCAGGTACCGCGTCTGTTCAGCGAAACCGTACGCGAAAATATATTGCTTGGCTTGCCGGAAGAAAAAGTTAATTTACAGGGAGCAGTGAGAAGCGCTGTGATGGAAAAGGATATCCAGGAAATGGATAAAGGGTTAGATACG
>JAUXFR010000267.1 GCA_030622805.1 Anaerolineae bacterium
AAAGTTGTCGAAATTATCCGGGGCGTCGCTCAACCGCAGCCAATCTTTCATGCGGTGGAAATCAGCGCAGAAGGTCAGCAGAACCGGTGCGTCCAGCACCATGCTCTGTTGCCTGTGCGGCTCGTAAAGACGCTCGCGCAGCTCCCTGTCGCGAGTGACAATGATCGAGTAGACCTGCATATTGCCAGAAGATGAAGCGCGTATGCCTGCGTTCAGGATATCTTTTAGCAGGTCGTCCGGAACAGGGTCAGTTTTGTATTTTCGGATCGAACGGTGGTTCTGGATCGTATCGATAACGGTCAATGTAATCTCCTTTATGATCAATGCTCTGCGTTTGCCTGCCCGATAACCTGGGGCATATTTGGCAGCGCGTCGTAATATTCAAGGAAGCGCTGGATCTCAGCAGCCTGTTGCCTGTCCAGGTTCATCGCCCAGCGGTAGCTGATCGGTTGGTAGAGCAGTTCAACATTTACAGTGAATGGTCCACCCGCATCACCTGGATTGATTTCGTAGCGGATAATGTCACTGCCGTCCGTAAAGTCTTCGTCTGTCAGGGCATCCCCTTTTATCCCGATATCGTCATTATCGGTGTTCATGTCGAACCCCATCGGAAGCAGGCGATTGTCTTTTAGATAACCACTGCCTCTCAGAAGTTCAGTGGTCACGCTGCCATTCCCGTCAGCAAAAATTGCTTCGTAAATCTGCACCATTTCCGGGTCGTTGATAACGTTGTAATGCGGTTCGTATATGGTCCCATCAGCGTCATTGTCATTGCCTGTGATGTGACCATCCTGCGACCAGGCGCCCGATTCGAACACCACATCACCTGTCTCGTCCAGCACAGTGAGGTGCAGCCATGCCCGCCTGGATGGGTATCCGGTGGGGAACTTATGCCCGGTCAGGTTGTTCACCTGCACATTTACAATCAGCTTTCCTCCATCGATCTCAGTAGATAGGATTGAAACCTCTGCCGTACGGTTCTGGAGCTGATCGATAACGCGCGCTATCGTAGCTTCAAACTGCTCACTGGAGCTTGTTACCCCGATCTCTGGTCCGAAAGCCCGCAGGATGCCCAGGGAATAGGTGTTGCCGCCCACGAAAGCGTGTTTGGAAAAGGGACTCCGTGGTTGACCGCCGGTGATCGATAGCACCACGCCGCCATCCGCTTCGGGCATGTGGCAGTCCTGGCACGACTTTTGTTGCGCATAGCCACTATTATGCCATTCAAGGTATGTCATCTGTTCTGGAAATATGCCCGTTATCTCTCCATTCCTGTCAATGGTTGGTGTATGAAGCGTGTGGCAGGCGGCGCATAATTCTGATTCCTGAATGTGCGTGCCCCGCTCCGGTATGAAACCGGATGATGCCTGCATGATTCGGGCCATAGGCGGCTTGACCGCATAGGGTCCATAGTTCAATCGTTCTCCCATTTGTGTTTGCGTATCGATCAGGAAACCACCACTGAAGCTATCCTCTTCACCCAGGTTGTCCGGTTCTATCTGGTGGCAGAGTGTGCAAGAGACCCCGTCCATCGCCAGGTTATGAAGCAGGTGTGTCTCGTCAAGTAAACCGTCGTCCAGCATTAAACTAACCTGCGAATCCGCTGCCAGGGTTGTGCGAGCCATCGGCATGTGGCAGGTGGAGCATTTATCCTCGATTACGCCTTCCAATCCCGGGTTGCTGAGTGTCTCACTGCGCACCGTCGCCTGCCAGTACGGATCGCGGGCAGCGTTTGCCATCATAGTGGAGCGCCAATAGGAGTCAATCGAGATATCCTCACCCGATTCATCCATCATGCCTGTATGGCAGATGCTGCATCTACCGGACCCGGCAAAGAACTGCCCGCGATCACCCGGCAGCGGTTCACCAGAGAAATCAGGCAATTCAATCGGTGTGGCACCCTGCTCCTCATCAACTGCTGTAGGCTCTATGGTTGTGGGTTCGGGGATAGATGTGTCAGTAGGTTGAGGTGTTGGTGGTGCATCTGTTGGCGGCGCCGCAGCCGTGCTCTGTGGGGGAGAGTCCGTTGGTGTGGGATCAGGCTCCGGTTTTCCCCCACATGCGGTAAGCAGTACAAGAACGGTGAGCAAAGGGATGAGAATTTTGTGCATGATTTATTTCCTTTCTGGAAGAGTCAGGTGACAGTCACTTCCGAAGTGACTGTCACCTTAGCTTCTGAATTGTCCAAGGAGACTGTCACCTCGATGATAACCTCAAACAGAGTCGGTTCCCTATTCACAAGCTTCCTGAATTGTCCAAAGTGACTGTCACCTTAGCTTCCTGAATTTTCTGAAGTATCTGTCACCTCGATGATAATCTCAAACCACGATCAATACAACGACGATTGTGGTGATCAGGACCAGACCGATACCTGGCAGGATGGCGCGCTTGAGCGAGACTGCGCCGCCGATAAGCACCATGGCGCTTTTTACTACAGTATTTGCTATAACCGCCAGCACGATTGCTTTAGCGGCGATTTCCATTCCGAGTGTACCGGTATCGCTTAACTGCGCCAGGGAGAGTGTTATGGCATCCACATCCGCCAGACCGGAGATCAGGCTGGATACATAGATACCCGTATTCCCAAAGTACATCTGGGCTGCACGAGCCAGCACAAGGATGAGGGCATAGAGAATGCCAAACTTGATTGCCGACCACAGATCAAAAGGATTGGAGAACTTCAGGTCATCTTTTTCGCTGGTTCTCTGAGAGATATGAAGGAAA
>JAUXFR010000173.1 GCA_030622805.1 Anaerolineae bacterium
ACTATCTGGCATAAGATAGATGACACGCGATGACTGAAACGATCAAAGGTTCCGTAGAACATGTCACATATTACAACCCCGAGAATGGGTACTGCGTTTTTCGATTAAGAACAGGTTCAGGACAGACGAAAGGCGCGAACCGTTCTGGACTGGTGACCGTGACTGGAAATTTTCCAGAGCTGTCAAATGGGGAATCCCTGATTATTAAAGGGAATTGGGTGACACACAAAGTACATGGCACCCAGTTCCAGATGCAAGAATACGAACAAAAAATGCCTGCCACCCTGGCAGGCATTCAACGTTATTTAGGATCCGGCATGATCAAGGGGGTTGGTTCTCGTCTGTCAGAACGCATCGTCGATTATTTCGGTATTGAGACCCTGGATGTTATCGAGAACCATCCCGAGCGCTTGCTGGAAGTACCTGATATTGGCCCCAAACGCGCGCGAATCATTACATCGGCATGGGACGAGCATCGACACGTTAAAAACATCATGCTCTTTTTGCACAGCCAGAATATCAGTACAAATCTCGCCGTGAAGATATATAAGCACTATGGCGATGGCGCGATACAGATCTTAAAAAACGACCCATACCAATTAACGCAGGATATTTATGGTGTTGGTTTTAAAACAGCAGACAAGATCGCGCGTGATATGGGTCTTCCAACCAACCACCCTTCCAGGATCGAAGCTGGTATCATCTACGCTTTGGATCGATATACCAACGCAGGCAATGTTTACTATCCTTTGGATGACCTGAAGGCATACGCGGCAGACCTGCTGCAGGTATCTCCAGATTTGGTCATTTCTTCTCTTCCACATCTCCAAGTTGAAGAGAAGATCTACCAGGAGTCTGTACCCTCTGGCGGTCGAGGTGATTTACAGAACTCCGCAGAGAACGAACATCTGCTCGAATCTGGCAAATCCCCTCCGGCAGAGATACAAGGTACGCAGGCGGTCTATCTTACGCCGTTATATTACAGCGAAGTAGGTGTTGCGCAGCGGTTGTCCGCTTTAGCATCGTACATTCCATCCCGTCTGAGCGACCTGCCACCAGCTTTCATATCTATTGATCCTGGCTTATCGGATGAACAGGAGAAAGCGATCCGAAAAGAGTTGAGCAACCCGGTAAGTGTCCTGACTGGTGGTCCAGGCACTGGCAAGACCACAACTATTCGGGCGTTGATAAGCGTCCTGGAAACCGCGAAGAAAACTTACGCGCTTGCATCTCCAACCGGGCGTGCGGCGAAACGCCTGTCGCAAACCAGCGACCGCCCAGCCAGCACCATCCATCGATTGCTATCCTACGCGCCGGGTGAGGGGTTCAGGCACAACGCAGCCAACCCACTTTCAATAGATATGCTGGTAGTTGACGAAGCATCAATGCTCGATTTGGTGCTGGCTAATCACCTATTGAAGGCATTAAAACCGGGTATGCATCTATTATTGGTTGGCGATTATGATCAGCTTCCGTCAGTTGGAGCAGGTGATGTACTTCGCGATGTGATCAAAAGTGGTGTAGCAGCGGTTACCCGATTGAGTGTGATTTTCCGGCAGGCTGCACACTCACACATCATCACGAACGCTCACCTAATTAACCAGGGACAGATGCCCGTATTTCCATCTTCAAAGAGCCTCGCAGATTCAGAACCCGCCGATTTTTTCCTCTTTCCCTGCGAAACACCGGAGGAAGCCGCCAGTTGGGTGCAGGATATCGTGTGCAACCGAATTCCAGAAAAATTTGGATTCAATCCACGGTCTGACATCCAGGTGCTCTCACCAATGTACAGGGGTCCTGCAGGGGTGGATGCGCTCAATGGAAGTTTGCAGTCCAGCTTGAACCCTCCTGCGTCAAACAAACCGGAGAAAACGCTCCTGGGTCAGACATTCAGACTGGGGGATAAACTGATGCAGCTCAGGAATAACTACGATAAAGATGTCTATAATGGGGACATAGGACAGTTTACTGCGTTGAATCTGGTCGATCAAACGTTCACAATAGATTTTGAAGGGAGATCCGTCGTCTATGATTGGAGTGAGCTCGACCAACTGCAGCTTGCCTATGCCGTATCTGTACACAAGGCGCAAGGTTCGGAATTCCCTGCTGTTGTCATTCCACTCGTAACACAACACTACATGATGCTTCAGCGTAATTTACTCTATACTGCGATCACGCGAGCAAAGAAACTGTGTGTACTGGTCGGAAGTCGACGAGCGATTGGAATTGCTGTGCGGAACAATAAAGTTGCACAGCGCCACTCGGGTCTCGAATTCCGTCTGCGGGCAACCTAATTCTGATTCGTAATACGATCGCGCCGAGGTTGATGTACAATACCGATCGCTATTACCAGGACGAACAGTAAATCAATCAGAATTAGCCACAACATTACCTGCGGACCAACCGGCACAAATAACTGTCCGATCAACCACGGCAGAAACATTCCCCCCAATCCTGTCCCGACAAAAAACCAGCGTGTAATACCTCCAGTCAACCGCATGCGCCGCTCTGCCAGCACCAGCATTGTTGGGAACAATGAAGCCAAAAACAAGCCCATACCGATTGTGCCAATCCAAACCAATACCATTGATTCGGGCCACAAAATAAGTATTGTAACGCTGACCAGACAACCTATCAGATCGCTGAGGATGATCGTTCTTGGGCGAAAACGGGAGGCGATGGGAATACCCATAAGACGACCCAATGTCAACGCACCCCAAAAAGCTGCTATAAGATAAGCAGCCCCTGCTTGCGCGATAATATCCATTTCAATTGTATAGGTAAATATCCAGCCACCAAAGCTCGCTTCTGCACCAACATACAGGAAGAAGAATAAAGAGATCATCGCTACCAGAAAAACATTGATGTCCTGTATGTTCTTATCTTTTGTCTGGTCAGGTGGAACCGGTGCGGGAGTACGCAGGAACCACATTGCAACAGGTAAAGCGTACAACGCCAGCAGCCAATATCCAATCTTAATATCTCCGCTGAATAAAACAGTTTGTGCGATGATTATGGGTGATAAAAATGCCCCTACCCCAAAGAAAAAATGCAGACCGTTCATATAAGGACTGACATTGCGACCATGCACCCAGATCAACAATATGTTGCTGCCCACGTCAATCCCCCCCTCCCCAATGCCCAAAATAAACAGGACAATTGCTAACAACCAGAGCAAGGAAATTACCGGTGCCAGCGCCATCATAGCTCCAGTCATCAGCATCAAGAGCGCTAATATGCGATGTCCAGGCAGCTTATCGTACAGCTTTCCACCCCCCATGGATCCTACTAAATAACCAAATGATCGGGCTGAAAACAGCACGCTGATCTCAGCCAAAGCGGATGAGGTGTGTCTGGCTAAATCGGGCAGCGTGGGACCGAGCGAGGCGATGTAGAAGCCGATTGCTGTCAGAGCCGCGAAGTATCCGATTGTCTGTCGTGCTTTGAGAGATAGACGGAGTGAGCGCGTCTTCATTGTTCGTTTTGTAAGTCCGCAGCCAGCTTCGCTAATGCCCGTGCATCACCTTCTGACCCGCCACCTGTAAGAATGCGCTGCGCCTGCACTTCAAGTACCTGATGGTAATCGTTATCACCCAATAACTCGAGGCGTGCTTTCGCTCGTACAAGATCGCTATTCGCAAGATAAGCGCGTGCAATCAGGATGCGGTAGTCGTCTTTATAATCCACTTGCAGGTTCGCTGGTGACGTATTTTCCACCGGAGGTGGTTGAACGAAGCGGGTGAACAACAACCCCACAATCACTCCGATTAAGATACCCGTAAAAAGGTACCAGTGTCCGCGCTTCTCACTCATGATGACGGCTGCTCAACATCCAGGGTTACGCGTGCAATACCATCTCTCAGCGCCCACATCTTGACCAGATCATCATGTTTATATCCTTCTTGTTCTGCGAATCTGATCACTTCGTCAACCAGTTCCAGCGGAGATCCAATCTCCAGATCAGTCAGGCGTTTAAGTGTTTGGTCAATATCTCCATCTTGATGATATATCTCAGCCACCATCAACACGTAATCTGTTTTGTAATCGATCCTGAGCGATTCGGGGGCGGCATTGATAGGCTCATCCGGGTTGATCTGCCATGCATAGGCAACAACCAGTGCGGCTCCCATCAATATCGCTAGAAGAAACAAAAACCAGCGTGCCATTCTCAATATCCAAACGGTCGAGAAATCAACTTAATATTTGCTTCAATGCGGCAAGCAGCAGCAATACATTCTCTCTGCGGCTGCTGTAACCCATCAAACCGATCCGCCATACTTTACCAAGAAGCCGACCGAAGCCGCCAGCTATTTCAATAT
>JAUXFR010000188.1 GCA_030622805.1 Anaerolineae bacterium
CTGCGTTAGCAAAACAGGATATATCAAAATTAGATGGCAAAGATATCATGGTGCTGCTGCGCCCCGATGCCGTCCAGATTAATCAAAATTCTAACTGCCAGGTGAAGGGAAGAGTTTTAGAAACAACCTTCCGCGGCAGCACCTGCCAGGTCGCCATCCAGGTAAATCAGGTACACTTGCGATTTGATTTTCCTTCCTCCGAAGAACTGCCCCATAAAGGGGAGATCATTTGTATAACTTTTACCCCTTCCAGAGCCATACAATTGTTTTTATAATTAATTCTTATGCATGAACACGACGACCTCTCAGAAAAGATAGACACAATTGAAACTCGGAGGGAAAAGTCGCTGACCATCGGCGATCCAGTAATTGTTATCAAGCTGGATGAGGGTGGAACTGAAACCTGGCGCTACCAGGCTACACTTGTCCGGCGTGATCAGAACCGGTTAATCCTCGAAGCTCGTTTCGACCGCGAGGACATGCAGTTTCACGGGATGATTCTGGGAAAGGGGGATCGTTTTATCGAAACTTACTACACCGATCGCTGGTACAACATCTTCGAGATTCATGCACGGGAAGATGACCAGATTCGAGGCTGGTACTGTAATATAGCCTGCCCGATACAGGTTATGGGTAACACAATATCTTACGTCGATCTGGCGCTCGACCTGCTGATATTCCCAGATGGGCGGGAAATTGTACTCGATAAGGATGAATTTGAGCGCCTGGATATCTCACCTGCCGTACGCAGCAAGGCACTTCAATCGCTGCAGGAATTGAGAGAGCGCTTCAATAGCAATATTGAGACCCTATAATATTGCAGATACCATCCAGGGAGATAAGTTGGTTATCAGATCAATAAACCATTCATAGAGCGGATCACCGAGATAGAAGTAAAAAATAAGTGGGAACAAACAACAGCAGCAAATCACCAGTAGCAGCACCACGAGAATAACTGTCAGAGTCGTATTGCGTTTTCGGGTATCCGGCTGCGTATCCATTTGAGAGCCTTCTTCTAATATCTCAAAAGGTGTTTGCACATCCGGTGTAGGCTCTCCAGGTGGTGTTAGTGCATCAATTTCACTGATGGATTCATCGATTGATGATTCGATCATATCCTCATCCTGCCCAGAATCCCAAATTCCAGCCTGTGCGCCATCTTCGAGTTGATCGCTTTCTTTGGATACATTGCTGTCAAGACTATCTTCTTCCATCCATTGCTCCAGGTTTAATGAGATAGCATAAGTGAAACCCTATCAATATAAAGGGTCCCAGATATTGTTGAAATTACCAGGCGGAATACGCTTAGAACAGAATTCCTAATAAACCCGGTGCCATCCAGTAATAATAAATATTTTCGTTGATTATAATTCCCATTGCAGCGAGCATGGGAATTATGAAGATCACAAAACAGCAGCAAAAACCGATCACGGACAGGGCAATTCCAACCCAGCCCAATATTTGACCAACCTTTGCCATTTCTTCCCCGGTAAGCTCACCCCCACTTTCTCGGATTTCATTTTTAGCCATGGGAGCCGTGATTACAGCAACTATACTGCCGAGCAGCGGCAAGAAAGTGACACCTAAAATCCCACAGATCAGGCTGACAATCGCCAGACCACTATTTTTCGGCACAATTGTGCCCGGGGTTGTAGTTATATCATTAGTCATATTGCAGTCCTCCTCAGCATCAATGTAAATCTTGGTTTATGGTTGAAAGTTCTGTGCTTTCTGGTCTCTTGCGGACCCATACCCGCCAGACAACCAGGGAAAATATCAGTAATAAAATCGATCCAATCACAATCGGTATCACAATCGCCAGAACTGATAGAACCGTGGAGATAAAATCCTCCAGTATACTGACCGGCACATTCCCGACTCCGCCCGTCGTCGCAGTAACAGCCGGGCGCACCGCCAACGATTTTACAGCATGAACGCCTCCAGCCAGCAGCAATCCAGCCGCAAGCGCCAGTACCGGGTGCAAATCGGAGATCACCTGTGCACTCGCGGCAAAAACAATCGCTCCAGCGACAGGTCGCACAAACGTCTGGACAGCGTCGTTTGCGTGGTTGACTGCCGGAATCTTATCGGCGAAGAACTCGACCAGCACCAGCAAGAACAGCAGGGCTATGATCCAACCGTTTGTGAGCGTGTCCCAGGGTTTATTCAATTCGAGCAGATCGGTATAACGTGCAACCAGCGCCACAACCAACAGCGGGATATAAGCATTCAACCCTGCACTGGTAGATAAACCAAATGCGGATAATATGCCAGTCAATGCTTCCATGAACTACTCCTCACATTGGAATATATTAATGAAACCAATTCACAACGGACTAATTATAACATTATCTGATTTATACAGATCAACCTAAATGGAAACCTTCCCATGTACCGGTCAGCGCGTATCGGACCACGCTAAAAACGATTATCTGCGTCAGGGCTAATCCAAATCCGCCCAGCAGCGGCAGCCATAACTGCCCAAACTGCGTGTATTGATTCTCCTTCCGGAACAGGATCACCCACAGCATGCCATAGACCATCGATAACAGTATTAAAACACCGGCGGCACTGATAAATGAAAGCGGATAAAGAATGGCAGGGATTTCTGTCAGCACTAAAAGGTCCAGCAGCAGCACCAACGCGACTAAAAATGACAGTGACCGCAATCCACTAACGGATGGTTTCCGTTGCCAATCCTGCCAAACCGTCTGGTTAAAGGAGGGATAGAGTATAACTGCGATTACCAGCCCCATCCCAGTCCCGGTCAACAGGCGTGATGTGCTGCTTGGTTCGTAAATCGAAGGCGCTCCCGGAAAAAATGGCAGATGGAGATAGGAGTTCAAACCGTCGATCGCAAACGCTATCACGAACAACCCCAATACCACCAGCACCCGCTTTGGTGGGATACCGCCCCGTTTGCGACCGATCAACAACTGGTAAAGCAACCCCACCATAGCACCCAGATACATCCCCGAGCAGCGCACGCATAGTGGGAGCGGTCGTTCTCCGATGTGGAACGAACGTGTATCAATGCGATGGCAGACTGCAAAGCCAACAGCATCTGCTTTCCCAAGCAGACCCTGCGGTGTGTTCAGCAGCCATCCAATAAACAGCAGTCCGACCACAACAACAACCAGCCACTTCCCCAGGGCGGATCGATATTTTTTTCCAACCTTTGCCTGATCCATTATCTCATTTTGTGTAATTGTTAAATTTTTTTATGCCCACTTGTACAATGTGTACAATCCGAGCGACATCTGCTGCTCTGATTATAGAGAGTTTCATTAAAAACGCAAGCTGCAGATTTTTTGTTCTGTTGGCAAAGCCTGGCATCTGCGGTATGATTGCCTATTGAATTGCTGGAAATTCATACACAAATGGAGAAATTCCATATTATGAAACGTTTGATGTTTTGTTTGATCTGCCTGGCTGTACTGCTCAGCGCATGTGTTGGTCCTACTGTGGAAGTCTCGCCAGAGGACCCTAATGAGACTTTGGAGAGCACCGAGACTGATTCGGACTCCGCGGTAGAAAGTGTAAATCCAACCGCGACAACGATCAACGATACTGAGACACCGACACTAAGTCCTGATGACGGTGCTGATTCTAGCATCTCAACCCAAAAAACTTCCACACCAAGACCAACCAGCACACCCAGACCCTACGGACCCGACAACTTTCCCAGGACGGTAAACCCGCTAACGGGTTTGCGGGTCAAGGATTACGACCTCCTCGATCGACGCCCCATGGCAGTTAAGATTCAACTTTACCCCCGTAATGGGCGACCTCCCTGGGGTGTTTCCCTTGCGGACATCGTGTTCGATTATTACCAGAACGATGGTCTGACAAGACTGAATATCATCTTCTATGGCAATGACGCCGAAAAAATCGGCCCCATCCGCTCAGCGCGCCTATTTGATGAACATATTATGCGCATGTATAAAGCCATCTTCGCCTTTGGCGGAGCGGACTGGCGGGTGTATAACCGCATTTATGATGCCGATTTGCGTGATTTGATGGTGGTTGAGGGGAAATACAACTGCCCACCCATGTGCCGTGAAGACCCCAACGGCGCCAACTATCTGGTCACCAATACTGAA
>JAUXFR010000255.1 GCA_030622805.1 Anaerolineae bacterium
TACAAGCAAGATAAGTATCGCATCATGGCAATATTTGAAATCCTTCTTCCTTTACTGGATATAGAACAATTAGACAAGCGTCTCTGGATTGTGGAGGAAAACCGGGTTCGAATTCGAGGAGGCTAATCACCGTCTGGCTTACGCGACCCGCTGACTCGAGGTTGGTTGGGGGCATTGGGCTGGGGGCGCGAAGGTTATCCTGAGTTTATGCGTCAGGAAACACCCAAACATCGCACCAACACTTGCCTGTGATGCCCCCTGCTGCGGTGCTCGAACAAATAGATACCCTGCCAGGTTCCCAGGCTCAGTCTTCCATTATCAATCGGTATCGTCAGACATGTGTCGGTCAGCATAGCGCGCATGTGGGAGGGGGAATCGTCCGCCCCCTCCAGCGTATGCCGATGCCAAGGCTGGCGCTCGGGTGCGATCCTCTCCATAAAAGCTTCCAGATCTATCCTTGCAGTAGGGTCGTAGCTCTCGCTGATCAACATGGATGCGCTGGTGTGCTGAATAAACAGGTAGCACATTCCTTCCTGTACACCCCACTCTCTGATAAGTTCATTAACGGAATCGGTAAAGGGATATAGACCTTTTCCATCCGTATGGATCAATACGATATCTTTATACCAGTCCATAAAATTTTATGATTGATACCCACTTCTCAGAATGGTAGACCTATTTGACTGCCCGGTATGATGGGGCTGGATGCATGTTACATCAAGTACTTATCGAACCAGCGCTTAATATGACTCAGCCGTTCGATACGCCGGTCGGTGCGACCGGTGCGCGACAGCCCGTGGAATTCGTCCGGGAAGCGCACCATCTCGCTATCCACATCCAACTTCTTCAATGCCACGAAAACCTGCTCGCCCTGCTCAATCGGGCAGCGCAGGTCCATCTCACTGTGGATCACCAGCGTGGGCGTCTGGGCGTTGCCGATGTACTTGATCGGTGAATGGTCCCAGAACGTCCCAAGGTCTTCAAACGGGGGCACATCCCCAAATATCTGCTGGAATACCCAATTTAGATCGCTCGATCCCCACATGCTAACCAGATTGCTCACACTGCGCTGCGTGACAGCAGCTTCAAACCGGTTTGTGTGACCGATGATCCAGACCGTCATATATCCGCCGTAGCTGCCGCCGGTGACTCCCATACGCTGAGTGTCGATGTAGGGCTGTTCGGCCATGTGATCCATCCAGGTCATCAAGTCATCGTAATCAGGTCCCCCCCAGTCCTGCCAGATAGCGCCAGCGTGTTCTTCACCATAACCGCGTCCACCGCGCGGGTTGCTGAAATGCACCACATAGCCCTGCGCTGCCAGATAGTAGAACTCGTGCATGAAGAAATAGCCGTACTGCGTCAGCGGCCCACCGTGGATCTCGAGGATAGACGGGTAGTCTTGTTGGGGATCGAAGCCCGGAGGCTTAAGAATCCAACCCTGCAGGTCGTTCCCGTCCGGTCCCTCGATCCAATGTGTTTCCACACTGCCCAGGTCGATCGCGCGCAGCAGGCGCTGGTTCGCACGCGTAAGCTGGCGCACCCTGCCAGTGTTGATATCCTTAACATTTACCTGTCCGGGATCGTAGATAGTAGCGTAGAAATATGCCAGGCGCGATTGCTCCATATCGAAAGAGAAGCTGCTCACAACGCTGCCGTCTCCGTCATCATTACGCTCATCCACTGCTGTCTGCAGATCGGCCCCCTCAATTGTGATGGATTTAAGGATCGAACTGCCGTGCAGAACTACTGGGAAATATAGTGTCTTTCCATCATTGGACCAGGTGGGCGACATGGTCTCTGGCTGACCCATGTCGTTGATCGTACTCGCATCGACGTGCAGGTCATATGCCTCTGTCAGGTTGCGGGGTTGACCGGATCCATCAGCAGGCACGACCCACAGACCGCGGTTCCTGAACCACTGCCCTTCCCCCTCCTGTGCGTAATAAGCGATCCATTTTCCATCCGGAGAGAAGCTGGGTAAGGCTCTATTACCGAACGGCGCATCGATCTCGCGCAACTCCCCACCTTCCGCGGGAATAATGTATAAACCATCCGCAGCACGATTGAAGTCCGGATCCTCGCTTCGATTGGAAATAAAGGCGATCAATTCACCATCCGACGACCAGGTTGGGTTCACCTCGTCATAAACAACATGATCCGTAATTTGCTGACCCTTTCCTGTGCCCGCATTAATAACCCAGATGTGCGTTCGCTCTTTAGGAAGGTAACCGTAGCCGTCCAATTTATAGAATACGCGCTCGTAATGACGTTTGACTACACCAAGCTTCTTCTTCTGCTCGTCTTCACGCCGCTCGATCACTTCCGGGTCGGTCTTGCGTAAAGTGCAAAGTAGCAGTCTGCCATCCGGTGACCACGAAATGCCTCCGATCTCGCCTTCGATGTCGGTTAGAGGCCGCGCTTCCCCACCCTGGAAATCGATCAGGAAAATCTGCGGCGGCTTGTCTTTGTCACCACGGTTGGAGAGGAACGCGATCCGTTCTCCATCCGGCGACCAGCGCGGGCTGCTGTCGGATTGGTCGCCGTAAGTGAACTGGCGCGGCCGCGCGCTGCGCGTTGGCACGACCCACAGGTTGCTGTATTTCTTCTCGGTTTTCTTATCTACCCGTTTCTGGCTGTAAATCACGTGCTCCCCGTCTGGCGAAATGCGTACATCGGAAATCAATTCGAACCTGTACAGGTCCTCTGCAGTAATGTTTCTTTTTTTTCTTGGGGGCATATATCTCTCCTAAATTGGTACACGGATTTTGCGGATAAAAACATGATCAACCTTTGTGCCTGATCCGTGGATTCCGTGTTAATCCATGTATGCGGTAAATTTCTGGTTTTATTACTTATCAGATCAGCGGTGGAATTATAATACAGATACATAAATCTACATCCAACAAGGAGACAATCATGATCACCCATCAACAGCTTGCCGACGCATACGCACTGAACCTGCACCTGATCCAGTTACAAACCGACGGCTTGAGCCACGCCGA
>JAUXFR010000112.1 GCA_030622805.1 Anaerolineae bacterium
TAAAACGATCACTTTGAGCGTTCGCATGGCGGGTATTGTATCATTGGAGGTTAAATAAGAAATTAGACATTAGAAATGAGGGGTTAGGTGATTAGTGATTAGGTAATTAGTCAATCAGGTAACCAGGGATCAGGTAATTAAGTAACTCAGTAATTAGGGAATCAGTCAATCGTGTATATAGGGAATAGAGAGCAAAAAATCAGGTTTTTAAACCAATCCCTAGTTGACTGATCACTAATCCCCAATCGCCCAATTGACTAATCCCTGATAACCCATATAATATCGGACATGAACTATCACATTTGGACGGAAGGGTGCCAGATGAACGTGGCTGACTCGCTGCGGGTGGCTTCTGCGCTGGAGGAACTCGGCTACCAGTCGACGCCCAGGGCAGAAAACGCTGACGTGATCGTGCTGAACACCTGCGTGGTGCGGCAGAGCGCGGAGGACAAGGCTTATGGGCGTCTGAGCTCCCTGAAACCGATCAAAAAGCGGCGCCCCGAGGTGGTGATCAACCTGATGGGCTGCCTGGTGGGCGTTAAAGGCTACCAGCACCTGGCGGAGCGCTTCCCCTACGTGGACGTGTTCTCGCCGCCCTCCGACCCCGGTCCGCTGGTGGCGCACCTGACGCAGGACGCAAGCCGCTCGCTCGACCTGGCGGAAACCGAGCAGCGCTACGCAGTCATGGACGGCGACCTGACGCTGCCGCTGGCAGAGCGCGGCAAACTGGTATCCACATTTGTACCGGCGGTGCTGGGCTGCTCACACGCCTGCACTTACTGCATTATCCCCTACCGTCGAGCCGTGGAACGCAGCCGCCTGGTGGGCGATATCGTCGCTGATGTGCGCTCCCTGACAGCGCAGGGTGTCAAGGAAATCATCCTGCTGGGGCAGATCGTGGACCGCTACGGAGTAGATATAGCCGCAGCAGCAGACGGTGACCCGTCCACTGCTGCGGGTGACCGATCCAACCTGGCGAGACTGCTGCGCACGATACACGATGTAGACGGTCTGGAGCGCATCCGCTTCCTGACATCGCACCCCAACTGGATGACGGACGAGCTGCTCGATGCGGTGGCAGAGCTGCCCAAGGTGATGCCGCACATCGAGGTGCCCGTGCAGGCGGGCGATGACCGGGTGCTGGCGGAGATGAAGCGCGGCTACACTGCGGACGATTACCGGCGGCTGGTGGGCAAGATCAGGGAACGCCTTGATGGGCGTACGGAGAGCCCCTACCCGGACGTCTCGATCGCCACGGACGTCATCGTCGGCTTCCCCGGTGAGAGCGAGACCCAGTTCCAGCGCACCTACGACCTGCTGGCGGAGCTGAAGATGGACGTGGCTCACCTGGCGCGCTACTCCACCCGCCCCGGAACGGTGGCTGACCGGCGTTTGTCGGATGACGTACCAGACGAGGAGAAATGGCGCCGCTTCCGGGCTCTGGAGGAGCTGCAGGAGAGCATCGCAACCGAGATCAACGCGGGCTACCTGGGGGAACGGGTGGAAGTGCTGTTCGAGGAGAAGGTACGCGGTCGCTGGCGGGGACGCACGCCGACCTATAAGCTGGTCTTCGTGGAGAGCGAAGAGAACCTGCGCGGGCAGCTGCGGGATGTGACCATCACCTGGACCGGGCCGTGGTCGATGCAGGGAGCGCTGCCGAGAAAGTCCGAGATTGGGTTGGGGGAAGATGAATAATGAATTGTGAATGATGAATTTTAAATTATGAATGTGAAGCATAACTGATTGTCTGAAGCCAGTAGGGGGTAGCTGGTAGGTTGCGGTCAATCGCTTGTCGTGTGTCGTGTATCGTCCGTCGTCTGTCGTCGGGCATCCGTCATGTCAGTTGTCAACGTTATTGCCCGGTAGCCCTGCATCCCTATGCCGGGTGGGTGGATTTCTTAAATAATCTAAAATTAGAGGTCTGTTATAATCCAAATACGATGGATGAGCTGCTAAACCGAGAACAGATCCTTGAGATCTTACGTGAAGAACTTCCCTATTTGCGAGAACGATACGGGGTGGAAAGTGTCGCTATCTATGGTTCTTATTCAAAGGGCTCATATACTGATAAAAGCGATATCGACATCCTGGTCAAACTAACACGGCCCCTGGGATTTGATTTTGTAGGACTTGCTCTATACCTGGAAGATGTATTAGGGCGTAAGGTTGATCTGATCACCCATGACACCTTAGAACGTAACCTGGACAATCCACGTTACAGTCATATAGCAAATGACATCCAAGGTACACTGGCCTATGCCTGAAAGCAAAGACCTCCATTACCTCAAAGATATCCAGGTCTCTGCTGAGAGGGTCATCTCTTATACATCGGGGATGGATTTCGAGCAATTTGACCTGGATCACAAAACTCAAGATGCTGTTGTTCGCAACCTCGAAATTATCGGTGAAGCGACAAAGAATCTCTCCCCAGAGGTCAGGAAAGCTTATCCGGACATCCCCTGGAAAGACATGGCAGGAATGCGAGATGTTATGATCCACCAATACTTTGGGGTTAACAACGAGATTGTGTGGACAATTTCAAAAGATGAACTGCCTCACCTTCTGAAAAATATCGATATCATCTTGTCGAGCGGGGATTAGAGGTCTTAGATTTTTACTTATGCTCTCGAATGGGGGTTGGCGAAAATTTACTGCAGAGCACCTGTACGCTGATTTCCTGGGCAAGCCGCAGCAGATCGGCGCTGTCTCACTAAAATGAGAAATCAGTCACTTCGTTGAGCCGGTAGATGTGCAAAGACTACACTTCGGAGATCTCAGACTGGTTTTGGTTATGCGGTTGTCAAGGTGCGAAAGGTATTGAGAGTTATTAGTTGTCAGTTGTCAGTTTTTATCAGGATATTTGTTCCGCGAAAAATAAAACAATGAGGAACAATTCCCTTTTTGCGGATTGCGGTTTGCGCGCCTGGAAAGCACCGGCGTAACAGATCACGAAGGACCAAAGAAAATATCAAGGGGAAAAAGGAAGGCAGGGACATAATTGTTAATTATTATAGAACTGTTGTTCTATTTTGTCAAGGGTTTTAGACCTCCAGCTAGCCGCGAATGAATTGCGGTCTGAAATAAAAAACGTACTGAAGTACGTTATCAATTCGAACTATCAAAAGGTTACCTATTGGAATACCCAGTTAATATTTCAATATCTAAAATAGAAGGATTAAGATGGACGATTCAGGGGCGTAAACTATGGCGAGCAAGATCAGTGATTAAGGGGGAGGGGGGAAATCGTGGGAACTTGAAGAAGGTTGAGCAAGTATAATACAGCAGCATCACCCGCGATGTGGTGTTCAGATGGCAATTGAGCGAACGCTTGAGGAGGGTTTCGATGGAGACTATCAGCAAAGAGGTGTTTTTAGCAGCAAGGAAGTGCCCGAGAAAGGGGTGGAACTTGCAGCACAGGGTGGATGAACAGGAGCCGAGCATCGGTGACAGGTTCAGGATGCGGCAAGGCCTGGAAATTGGCGAGATGGCGAGAGCCTTACAGCGGGACGGCGTACTCGTGGGGGCTGTGAATGCAGAAGAAGCCGAGAAGATAACACGAGCGCTCAGCGGGGATGCGGACGTACGTACCATTTTTGAAGCCACCGCACTGTACGATCACTACGCAGCGAGAGCCGATATGCTGACCAGGGTAAACGGCGGCTGGCATCTATGGGAGGTGAAGTCCGCTGTAAAGGAGAAAAAGGAGCACCTGGACGACCTGGCTTACACCATGATGGTAATGCGTTATGCAGGGTACGAAATCAAGGAGGTATCCCTCCTGCTGCTGTCGAGGGACTACCGCTTTGGGGATGCGGTCGAGGACTTGTTTATGGAGGTAACGAAGACTGGGAGTGCCCTGCAGAGGTGCAGGGAGTTTTCCATCAATGCTGATGAACTTGGGCTGGAGATCCTGGGGTGCAGCGCGCCAACAGCAGAAATCGGATTCGTCTGCAAGAACTGCGAATACTTCACAAGCTCATGTGTCGGTGTGGGATTAGAAGCATCTCTGTTCTGCCTGCCCAGGTTAAGTGAAAAGAAATTCGAGCAACTGCGAGAGATAGGAGCCCTGCGCGTCTCAGATATCCCTGAAGGATTTACACTGACAGAAAACCAGCAGCGGTTCTACGATGTGATGAAAAGCCAGGTACCCTGGGTGAGCGAGGACCTGGGCGAGGTACTCAATGAAGCTGAATGGCCAGTGTACTACCTGGACTTCGAGACGACGATGACAGCGATCCCGCTCTACCCGGGATTGGCCCCATATGCGACGATTCCGACGCAATATTCGATCCACATCATGCATACTGCGGGAGGAGCCCTGGAGGAGCGATCGTATTTAGGGGACCCGAGCGAGAACCCACAGAGAGTACTGGCTGAAAAACTGATCCGTGACCTGGGAGAGGGCGGGAGCATTATGGTGTACTCGGGCTACGAGAAGCGGATCATCAAAGCAATGAAGGAACAGTTCGATGACCTGGCAGGAGCGCTTGAGCAGATACTGGAGCGGCTGTTCGACCTGGAGGCAGTGATCCGCAAGCACTACAGCCACCCTGATTTCCTGGGGCGCACTTCTATTAAGCAGACGCTGCCGGTGCTGGCACCAGAGATGAGTTATAAAAATCTATCGATCCAGGATGGTGACAGCGCGGCGGTGCTGTTCGCCGAGATGGCGCAGGGCAGGTATACGGCGGATGAGGTAAAGAAGATCCGCCAGGATCTGCTGGCATACTGCAGGATGGATACGCTGGGGATGGTGAGCATACACGAGGCGTTGAGGAAGATTACAAATTAGGAGTTAGGAATTACGAATCAGGAGGGATTAGGGATCAGGGGAGCTCGGCGATGAATAACCCGGCGCGGACGCCGGCTCGATCGTAAGATAGTGTATGATTAATCCGTGAATCCAGCACTGATCGCAATTTACACGATAACCGCCTTCGTATTCGCCCTGGCGCATGGCTCCGAGCGTATGGGTTGGGTACGTACGCTGCTGTTATTGACCCTGACATTCAGCATCAGCATGCTCTTCGAGAGCGTTGGTGTGGGGACAGGCGTGATTTATGGCACCTATCACTACACGGATCACCTGGGACCGATGTTCCTTGGATTGGTGCCGTACATCGTGCCATTGGCATGGTTCATGATGATGTACCCTTCCCTGGTAATTGCCTTTCGGATTGTGCCCAATCGCAAGAACCGCATCCTTTGGGTTGCCCTGGTGGCAGGCGTTGGCGCTCTGGTCATGACGGCATGGGACTTGGTGCTGGACCCGATCATGGTCCACTTTGGCTTCTGGGAGTGGGACGTAGATGGGGCCTATTTTGGCGTGCCCCTGCTAAATTACCTGGGCTGGTGGCTGACAACTTTTACCATATTCTGCACGTTCCTGCTGCTTGGACGTATCCAGGGAGCAGATGCGGGTCAATGGGTTGGAAGCTTTAACCGCCTGCCAGTAGTAAGCTACGCCATCACCGGTCTGGGCACAGTGCTGGTGGCTTTAAACATCGGTTTAGCCGGACCGGCGATAGCAGGTTTACTCGGCA
>JAUXFR010000067.1 GCA_030622805.1 Anaerolineae bacterium
AATACTTGGCATTGGTCGTACCACCGTCTGGCGCCGCCTGAAAGAATATCAAATTTCCCCCGACGAATTCAGGAATTAGTGTCTCATTCCCTAGGGCAGCAGCCCAATCGTATTAGACGATAATATCCTATTCCCATAGGTAGTAGCCCAATCGTACTGGGCGATAGTGTCTTATTCCATTGAGCGATGGTGGATCAAATCACGAACAACCAATTAGGTTGGCCTCTTACCAATGGAAATCAAATAATTAGAACAGAATAAGAAGATCAAGTTAAACCAAACCTGAACTGTTTCAAGATGAAACAGTCGCGAGCGATTTCTTGACATGTGAGCGAAATTCTGTACAATTAACTATGTATGGATAAATTGAAATGTCATTGTAGGAATACCATACAAAACAGCACTCCGTGCACATCACAACCGCTCTGGATGAATCTGGATTGGTTGATGGTATTGGTTAAGCAGGATTCGTGAAGAAGCGCCAACTTGACTTTGTTGGCGTTTTTTGTTGCCTGAAAGGTGGGCGGGCGATCATTCTTATTTATCAACCGTAAAGACGGCCCTAGTTTCTCAAGGAGGTGATGAACCACAAATAATATATTACCTAACCCAATCATATTGTCGAGTCTATAACGCTATTCAATCAATACTCAATATCTTCAAGGAGAAAGAAAATGCAGAAAAATGGGTTGTTTGGAGAACTGATGGCCGAATTCTTCGGCACGTTCATCCTGATTCTGGGCGGCGACGGCGTCGTCGCCAATGTTGGTCTGGCTCCCCGCCTGGCATCTCAAGGCTACGACTGGAACACCATCGTATGGGGATGGGGTCTCTCAGTGATGGTAGCCGTGTATGTGGCAGGTGGCGTGACCGGCGCGCACATTAACCCGGCAGTCACTTTCGCCATGGCAATCAAGCGCGGCTTCGCCTGGGCAAAGGTAATCCCTTACTGGCTTGCTCAGCTCCTGGGCGCCTTCGTCGGCGCTGCCGCTGTCTACCTGGTCTACCGCGATGGTCTTGTCTCCGCGGGGATGCCAAATGTATGGTGCACTGGTCCGGGTTCTACATTCGGAGAAGCTTATTGGGGTGCTGCCGGATCGTCGGGAGGTACGGCATATTCGTTATTAACCGCCACTTTCGCTGAGATCTTCGGCACGATGGTGCTGTTGTTGGGTGTGGTTTCCTTCTTCGATAACAGGAACTGGGCTAAATCCACCCTCTTCCTGGCACCGTTCATCGTGGGTCTGACCGTTGTAATGGTTGGCTTGACATTGGGTGGACCCAGCGGCTACGCCATCAACCCCGCCCGTGACCTCGGTCCACGACTGTTCGGAACAATAGTAGGCACAACCGGCTTGTGGGATGGATGGTACTGGCTTGTCGCGCCAATCATCGGACCGTTGATCGGTGGTGCGCTCGGTGTGATCTTCTACGACATCTTCATCACACCGTACCTGCCTAAGGAAGAAGAAGCAGCAGAAGCATAATTATCCGCACAGTATATTGATAACCATGCGGTAGTATAATTAGAGAGTTGTCCACTCACAAAGTTAGGCAGCTCTCTAAAATTGGAGAAAATCATATGAAGAAATTTATCAACGACCCCGAAATGGTCGTCAAAGAAGAGCTGGAAGGCGTCGCGCTGGCGCATCCCGACCTGGTGAAGGTCAATTTCGATCCGGATTTCGTTTATCGCGCCGATGCACCCGTTAAGGGCAAAGTCGGTCTGCTTTCCGGCGGTGGCTCCGGGCATGAACCCATGCACGGTGGATTTGTCGGCTACGGTATGCTCGACGCAGCCTGCCCGGGTGCTGTGTTCTCCTCCCCCACACCGGACCAGATGCTGGAAGCCACCAAGATGATCGACGGCGGTGCAGGCGTGTTGCACATCGTCAAGAACTACACCGGCGACATCATGAACTTCGAAATGGCAGCAGATCTTGCAAAGGCAGAGGGAATCAACGTCGAGGCGGTCGTGATCGACGATGATGTTGCCGTGCAGGACAGTCTCTATACAGCCGGTCGCCGCGGTGTCGGCAGCACGGTTCTGGCGGAGAAGGTATGCGGCGCAGCCGCTGAACTGGGTCGCTCACTGAGTGAAGTGGTCGATGTATGCATCAAGGTCAAGGGATGGGGACGCAGCATGGGTATGGCGCTCACTTCCTGCACCGTACCGCACGTTGGCACCCCCACTTTTGATCTACCAGAAGATGAAATGGAGATCGGAGTCGGCATCCATGGTGAGCCAGGTCGCAAGCGCATGGAACTGAAGCCAGCCGATGAGATCGTCGAGATGCTCATGGAACCAATCATCAGCGACCTGCCCTATAAAGCTGGAGACAACGTACTTCTCTTCGTCAATGGCATGGGCGGAACACCACCCATCGAGCTTTACATCGCTTACCGCAAAGCGCACCAGATCTGCGAACAGCACGGGCTCAATGTCGTGCGTAACTTTATCGGTCCGTACATCACCAGCCTTGATATGGCCGGCGTATCCATCACCTTGCTCAAGATGGACGAGGACCTTCTCACCCTTTGGGACCACCCTGTATTGACTCCTGGTTTACGCTGGGGTAAATAAGAAGCATTACAATAATCAACAAGGGGCTGCATCTCATCAGCCCCTTGTTACATCGGAGCCAAGAATGTCAATCAGTCGAGACGACGTATTGGATTGGATCCAGGTTACCGCTGGTATACTGAAGGAGAACCGGGATTACCTGATCAAACTTGATGCAGCGATCGGAGACGCCGACCACGGCGCCAACATGGATCGCGGCTTCAAAGCGGTGATGGGCAAGTTGCCCGAGCTTGCAGATAAAGATATAGGCACTATCTTCAAAACCACCGGCATGACACTGCTTTCCACAGTCGGTGGAGCGGGTGGCCCTCTGTACGGAACGCTGTATCTCCAAATGGGAATGAAATCCGCCGGTAAGATGGATCTCACCCTGGAGGATTGGATCGTGGCTCTCCAGGCTGCTGTGGAAGGCGTGGTCATGCGTGGCAAAGCAGAGCTTGGTGATAAAACCATGGTTGATGCACTCAGTCCCGCTGTAGAAGCGTTGAAAGAAGCTTCTTCCAACGGTCGCTCTTTGAGTGAGGCATTAGAATACTCCGCTAAAGCCGCTGAGGAGGGCATGACCGCCACTATCCCGTGGGTGGCAAAAAAGGGCCGCGCCAGTTACTTGGGCGAACGCAGCGCAGGTCACCAGGATCCAGGTGCAACCTCGTCCTATCTCATCCTGCAAGCCGCTGCGGACACCTGGAAGGATTGCTAATACAATCCAGACGAACTATTATCAACCATAACTTAGAATATATTACAGGAGATAAAAGATGGCTAAATATGCTGCAGCGGTCGATCAAGGCACGACCAGCACCCGTTGTATGATTTTTTCACACGATGGACAGGTCGTGGCTATCGACCAGAAAGAACACGAACAAATATTCCCCAAGCCAGGCTGGGTCGAGCACGACCCGATGGAGATTTGGGAACGCACAAAGGATGTTGTAAAGGGCGCAGTCGCAAAAGCCGGCGCACAGCCTGGTGACATCGCCGCTGTTGGTGTGACCAACCAGCGCGAGACCACCATCGTCTGGAACAAGAACACCGGTGAGCCCTATTACAACGCCATCGTCTGGCAGGACACCCGCACAAAGGACATTTGTGATCAACTGGGCGAGAACGGCGGACAGGATCGCTTCCGACCCAAGGTAGGTCTGCCGCTGGCGACCTACTTCTCAGGACCCAAGATCAAGTGGATCCTGGAGAACGTCGATGGAGTACGCGCGGCCGCTGAAGCCGGCGACGCTATTTTTGGCAACATCGACACCTGGGAAATCTGGTGGCTGACGGGTGGACCCGCCGGTGGTGCACACGTTACCGACGTCTCCAACGCATCCCGCACCATGCTGATGAACTTGAAAACATTGGATTGGGACGACGAGATACTGGGCATCATGGGCATCCCACGCAAGATGCTGCCCAAAGTTGTGCCGTCCAGCGATCCGGACATCTGGGGTTACACACCCGCAGACGGTCCATTTGGCGACAAGATCCCGGTCTGCGGCGACCTGGGTGACCAGCAGGCGGCGCTCTTCGGGCAGGCATGCTACGACACTGGTGAAGCCAAGAACACTTACGGCACGGGCTGCTTCATGCTGCTCAACACCGGCACCGAACCCGTCCCCTCCGAGAGCGGTTTGCTGACCACGCTGGGCTACAAGATCGGTGATGAACCGGCGGTGTACGCCCTGGAAGGCTCCATCGCCATCACCGGCGCGCTGGTGCAGTGGCTGCGTGACAACCTGCAGATCATCGAAAATTCCAAGGACATCGAAGCGCTAGCGGACACCGTCGACGATAACGGTGGCATCTACTTCGTGCCCGCTTTCTCCGGTCTGTTCGCCCCCTACTGGCGATCTGATGCTCGCGGCGTGATTGTAGGCATGACCCGCTACGTCAACCGTGGGCACTTCGCACGCGCGGCGCTGGAGGCCACCGCCTACCAGACACGCGAGGTGTTGGATGCCATGAACAAGGATTCCGGCGTAGACCTGACCGCCCTCAAAGTTGACGGCGGCATGGTCTACAACGAGACCCTGATGCAGTTCCAGGCAGACATCCTTGGTGTACCGGTTGTGCGCCCGGTGGTGGCTGAGACTACCGCCCTAGGTGCCGCTTACGCTGCTGGTCTGGCAGTCGGTTTCTGGGACAGCGTCGATGACATGCGCGCTAACTGGCAGATAGGTAAGACCTGGGAACCCGCGATGGATACGGAGACTCGCGCGACACTGTACAACGGCTGGCTCAAAGCCGTCACCCGCACCTTCGATTGGGTGTAATACGTAAAAATACGGATACACTGGCTAACAGGTATCCAGGAGTAGATTCACCTAAGAGACGCACCCGCGCCCGAGTGCGGGTGCGTCATTCATATTATAAGTCGGTGAGGAGTTGGTTATGGGTAGACGAAAAGAGAAGAAACAGGGAACGTACGAACCAGACAAGAAACCGGGTTTCAGCGACCCCTGGATCGGAAAAAGAACCGGTCTAATCGTAGTCGCGGTTGTGAGCGTGGCTTTGGTCGCCTTTCTGGCATATAGATTTATTCCTGCCCTCGGTCTGGTTGAAGGTTTGCTATGGTCCCTGGGATTCGGAGCCAGCATCTGGGTTGTGTTTGGTGGATTTTACGCCTTTAACAAGTACATCAGAAAATTATAAAATAGGTTACACTTATCCTTAATTATTGTTGGTAGTTAGCGGGAGCATAGCAATCATTCAAAATCATGAATTTTTATAAATCCATAAACATCTATCATTACAATGCGCAGAGATAATGTCATACAAACTTTTTGGAGTGAAAGATATGGACAAACCACATGCTATTGTAATTGGAGCCGGTTTTACGGGTGTCGCCACGGCTCACGACCTGGCGTTGCGCGGATTTGAAGTAACTATCGTCGAGCGTGGACCGGTCGCAAGCGGGACATCAGGGCGTACACATGGGCTGCTGCACAGCGGCGGGCGCTACTGCGTCAAGGACACCGAGGCAGGGATCGAGTGCATCGAGGAAAATATAATCCTGCGCAAGATCGTGCCGGAGGTGTTCGAGCCGAATGGCGGTCTGTTCATCGCACTCACGGATGAGGACCTGGCGTACGGCGAATCATTCGTCGAAGGCGCGCAGAACTGCGGCATCCCTATCGAAAAGCTGACACCCCAACAGGCGCTCGAATTGGAGCCTAACATCAACCCCAATCTGCTGACTGCCTTCACGGTCCCGGATAGTACCTTTGATCCGCTCAGGCTGGCGTTAGCCTTCGCAGCCACAGCGAAATCCAACGGCGCAAAATTTAAACTCTATACAGAAGTCAAAGAGTTAATCCTGGACGGGAAAGGCAACGTGGTCGGAGCCAATGTTCTGAACCGTCATACAGACGAGAACTACGAAATCCGCTCTGATATCATCGTCAACGCCACCGGCGCCTGGGCCGGGCAGATTACGGCTATGGCCGATGCGCATGTGCCCATTCTCCCAACGCCCGGGGTCATGGTAGCTTACGACCAGCGGCTTGTGGAGCGAACCATCAACCGGCTGTGCGAACCCGCCGACGGCGACATCGTCCTGCCGCAGCGCCGTATGGTTGTGGTGGGCACGACTTCCTTCGAAGTTAAAAACCCCGATTACATTCCCATCATCCAGAAGCAGGTTCAGTTAATGATCGAGCGCGGTTCGGAACTTGTTCCCGCTTTAAAGAACACCAAGGAGCGCGGTGTTTTCATGGCCACCCGCCCCCTGATCGGCAGCGAAGGCACCGGACGTAGCGTCTCACGCACCTTCAAATGCTTCGATCACAAAGAGACAGATAATGTAGATGGGTTTGTGACCATCACCGGTGGAAAAGCGACCACCCTGCGTGCAATGGCTGAAAAGACTGCCGATATGGTCTCCAGTAAGCTGAATATCGATACTGTCTGCACCACAGCAGAAGTACCTTTGCTCTCATTCAGAGAGTTCTACAGCTTGCCAAACTGACACCCACTCGATCACTCGATCCGTCAATTGTTGTGCTGCAAATCAATTTACACTTCGGCATCAGGTGACAATAGATCAATAAGAGCGAAGTAAGGAGTTACTAAATGAGCAACGAACTTTGGAATGTAAAATTCATCGTTCACCGCCAGAGAAAGGACCAGCCATCCCGGCTGGAGACATTTAACTTGGAAATTTCCCCGGAAGAATATGTGCTGGATGGAGTTGAAATAATTTGGGCATTTCACGACCGCTCACTTAATTTCCGGCACGCCTGTCACCACTCCACCTGCGGTGCATGTGGGATGGTGGTCAATGGGGTAGAAAAGCTGACCTGCATCACCAAAATCAAGGATGTCACTGAAGACGGCGGCACGATCAAAGTCGAACCGATGCGAAATTTCCCTGTCCTCAGCGATCTCGTAATCGATATGACGCCTCTTTATTCCCATCTGGACATGGTCAAAGCCAAGACTGTAGCGACGCTGATGGAAGCCCCTCTCTCAGACAGCATCAAACGCGCCGCTAATGGATCGGGGGACGGCGAATATATCCGGCTGATCGACTGCATAGAATGCGGTTTATGTATCAGCGCCTGCCCTGTTGCAGCGACGGACCATAACTATCTGGGACCGGTGGTCCTGGCTGCCATGCAGCTGGTCGGGTTGGATGACGCCCCCGAGTTGATCGAATACGCCGATACAGCCGGTGGTGTCTGGCGCTGTCACAGCGCTTACGAGTGCACAGAAGTCTGTCCATCCTTTGTCGAAC
>JAUXFR010000064.1 GCA_030622805.1 Anaerolineae bacterium
AATACAACATATGGCAATAATTATAAGCGAGAATGATGGGATCCTTTACAAAATCACCTTGGGCAGTGGTCAATAGTATGGAGATTCTGGTAAAATCATAGTATGAGATGTCCAAAATGCAATGATGAAAATTATCAAAACCGAGATGGGTACACAGAATCTGGGAGCCAGCGTTATCGATGTAGGAAATGTGGTGCACGATACACTCCGCAAAGAAAGCAGCAAGGCTATGATCAAGAAATCCGTAAGACAGCAATCCGGATGTACATGGATGGGCTAGGCTTTCGACAGATAGGGCGCCAGCTAGGTGTAAGCCATGCATCGGTCATGAACTGGGTAAAGGCACATGCGGATCAATTGCCAGAAACTCCAATGCCCGAGAATGTTGATACGGTAGAGATGGATGAACTCTATACCTTCATTGGCGATAAAAAAACAGAATCTACATCCTGACCTTTGTTGATCGAGAAACTCGCTGCATCCTGGCCTGGAAAGTCAGCCACAAACGAAGTGGTTACGAATTTCAGGAGATGTTAGCAGAAAGTGTCCAGGGACATGACTACTACAGTGATGACTACGAAGCTTACAAAAGCGTGCTTTATTGGCCTGCTATTCACCATCCGATGAAAGATAAGAGTGAGACCTACTCTGTTGAAGGTACAAATGCTGACTTACGTCACTATCTGGCTCGTTTGCGTCGCCGATCTCGTTGTTTCTCTCGAAGCGAGCAAGCTTTGCATAATGCAGTCAAACTTTTTGTCTATGCTTACAACTGTCGCCAGTTGTTCAAGCAACGCTTTCCCACTTACAACCCGCCGCTTATGAACTTCGCAACACCAAGATCATGACCACTCCCTATCTTGAATGGGTAGAACATGTGTGCTATAATGAGTTCGCTGCCAGATTCCCATGTGGGAATGTATCTATGCCAGATATTTATGTAAAGTGCGGCAGCTTCCCTTGGGCTGACGGCAAACCCGCGGGGTGATTTGGCTGATAAACGATGATAAAAATCAAGGGCGCCAGCGAACATAATCTGAAGGATGTCGATATCGAGATCGGTGATGGACTGACGGTTGTCACCGGTATCTCCGGATCGGGAAAAACCTCGCTGGTGTTCGACACGCTCTATCACGAAGCGCGCCGGCGGCTGTATAACGTGATCTCTACCAGCAGACCCGGCGGTTGGATGAACCAGCTCGCTCCTGCGAAAGTAGAATCGATCACCGGTTTGGGTCCAGCCATCGCAGTTGGTCAGAACATACTCAACCGCAACCCGCTTTCTACGCTGGCTTCTGCTTCCGGGCTGCACCCATTCCTGCGTTTGCTGTATACCAATTACGGTATTCGCCAATGCCCCAATTGCGGCGTACGTTTGAACGTGCTGTCGGAAGATGAGATTGTAGAACACCTGCACCGGCTTGCCAGTCAATCGCCAGTCCGTATAAGTGTCCCCCTTCTTCGAGGTATTTGCGGCAGCCACAGCACACTGCTGGCGCTGCTTTCCGCTCAGTTCGGTGAGGAGCGCTTAGGGGTGGACGATGAATCCTGGGATGGTCAACCCCTGCAGCCGGATGCAGCCCACGACCTGGACGTATTTATCGGAGAGCTTGATAGCACTGCGAGTATTGCAGATATCCGGTTGATGGTGCAGTCCGCTGCAGCTCTGGGTGTGAAGTCTATGTGCGCTCGAACGGTATCTGGCGAAATCGCTCTGACCAGCGCGCCTGTTTGTGTTGGCTGCGGCAGATGGTTTCAGGAACTTGAGCCCAAACATTTCCACATGTCTTGCCAGTATTGTCAAGGCAAGGGCTGCGATCGATGTGCGCAGAGCGGCATGCATCCCCTGGCGTATGGCGTGAAATGGGAAAACTTACGCCTGCCTGATTTGCTTAAACTATCCGTCGATCAAGCCTGGGAGTTGTTTTCCCAGGCAGAGCTGCCGTTGACCTCGGTACGGCTTCTGTCGGAAATCGACCGCCGCCTGGAAGCCTTAAACCGTGTGGGGTTAGGGTACTTGTCCCTCAACCGCTCTTCACCGACATTATCGCGCGGCGAATCACAGCGCGTACGATTGGCTGTCGCTCTTACAGGACGGCTTGAGGATCTGCTGCACGTGCTGGATGAACCCACTATCGGTCAGCATCCGGCGGATGTGGCGCGTTTTTTGCCTGCGTTCCGCGATCTTGCCGGTCCGGTTGTGTATGTCGAGCACGACCGGATTGCTGCTGCTGCGGCTGATCATGTTATCGACCTTGGTCCTGGCGCGGGAAGCCAGGGTGGTGAAGTGGTGTTCGAAGGGACTCCTGCTGAATTATGGGGCAGCCTGACACCTTCGGGGCGCTACTTCAGCCTGCGGGATCGAGTGATGACGCCGGAGCGGCGCCCGCCACCCGATGGTTTTTTGACGCTGCTCGGCGCTCACCAGCATAACCTGCAAGATATCGATGTACGAATTCCGATCGGTCGTTTGACGGTCGTGACCGGCGTCTCAGGTTCAGGTAAAAGCACCCTGGTCGGTCATGTGCTGGTGCCATCATTTAAGAATGAAATCCCGATTGGATGTGAAAAGATTCAGGGTGCGTCGATGAAGGTGGTCCTGGTCGACCAAAGCCGAATCGGACGCAATCCACGCTCCAACCCGGCCACATATACCAAATTTTCCGATATCCTGCGTGAGCTGTACGCTGAAGTTACTGGCTTGAGCCCCTCACATTTCTCTTTCAACCGACCGGAAGGCGCATGTCCAACCTGCAAAGGTATGGGCGCCGTCGAGGTAAAGATGCAGTACCTGTACTCTGTCTGGATCCCATGTGAGGATTGTGAAAGCAGCAGGTTCAATGAACAGGTGCTTTCAGCGAAAGTCAGCTTCGATGGCAGACACTTGTCGATTGCTGATTTCTACGAATTATCCATTTCTGAGGTCAGGGAACTGTTTGTTGATGAGAACCGCCTGCCAGAGAAGCGTATCAATGCTGCCCGCCGCATCCTGCGCGCGCTCACGGATGTGGGACTCGGATACCTGTCACTCGGTCAGCCTTCACCATCTCTTTCCGGCGGAGAAGCCCAGCGTGTGAAGCTGACCAAATTCTTGGGGCGCGGCAGATTGCAGGATCGTTTGCTGGTGCTGGATGAACCTTCTACGGGTCTGCACCCGCAGGATCTTGATGGGCTGCTGATGGTGCTGGACAGGCTGGTGCGGGCTGGCGCGACGATTGTAGTGGTGGAGCACAACACGGATATTATCCGGTCAGCGGATTGGATCATTGACCTCGGTCCAGGCGCTGGTCCCGCCGGCGGCAGGGTGCTTTACTGTGGACCTGAAGAAGGTCTTGTTGATGCAGTGGGGTCCATCACTGCGCGCGCATTGTTGGAAGAAGTGTCCCTGAAGCCCAACGCAGAAGCACGTGCTTCAACCAGCGAGCGGGATAATGTTATCCGCATCCGTAATGCGCGCGCAAATAATTTGAAGGGCGTGGATGTCGACATCCCTAAAGGAAAACTCACAGTGGTGACCGGGTTATCAGGTTCTGGGAAATCAAGTCTGGTAAAAGATGTTCTGGAAGTTGAAGCACGCAGACGCTACCTTGAATCGCTCTCCGTGTTTGAACGGCAGGGCACCCGGGAAGGTCCCGAGGCGTTGGTTGATTCGATTTCAGGTCTTGGTGTGACCCTATCGATAACCAGTCAGCAGGTACACCGCTGGTCCGCGCTCTCGCATTTTACACGACGGGCGAGCGTAGGCAGGGCGACCGAGCTCAACCACCACCTATCCATCCTGCTGGCGGAACTCGGGGGTAGAAAATGCCAGCGTTGTGGTGATAGTATGAGACGCGCTCAGGTCTGGGAGTGCAGAACCTGCGCTGAAACGGCAATTATCGCCAGCCCGCGCCATTTCTCTACCTTTAATTATGCAAGTGTTTGCGATCAGTGCACCGGGGTCGGGGTGGTCTATAAACCCAGACCAGAAAAACTGATCATCCACCCAGAAAAGCCTTTATGTGGCGGTGCAATGTACTCACCCGGCTACTGGCCAGAGACATATCTGTGCAAAGACGCGGGTATTATTCAAGCGTTGGCAGAACGCTACGATTTCGATCCATCAACAACAGCATGGGAGCAGATGTCAGAGGATGCTCGCAAGGCTTTCCTCTTCGGTGACGCAGAGCCCATCGAATGTACCTACCGCAGCAAGAGCACTGGAAAACGGGCGGGGAAGCTGATCACCCATACCCTGAAATGGGAAGGATTTTACGGGGGCTGGGTGCGAGATTGGGACGTTCATGGCACTTACACGGAAAGCATTGATTGTCCGACATGTCTTGGGGCGGGTCTGAAAGATGAGTATCTGGCGGTCAAGCTGGTTGGATATGACATCCATGAATTGAGCGAGATGCCGCTTACGCAGCTGCTGGGGGTCATAGAGAACCTGTCGGTTGGAGAGAATACCGAAAGGGATCCCATAAATATCAGTAAACAGATCGTGGAGAGACGTCTGAAATTCCTGTGCCAGGTGGGACTAGGCTACCTGCATTTAAATCGTACAACTGGAACACTATCAGCTGGCGAGGCGCAGCGAATTCAACTGGCAGGATTGCTGGGCAGTCAATTAACATCCTTAACGGTGCTGCTGGATGAACCTTCGCGCGGTATGCACCCCTCAGAACTGGATGCACTGCGGATGGCGCTGGAAGATCTTCGAAATGAGGGAAATACGCTTGTTATTGTAGAGCACGATCTGCAGATCATACGCGCGGCAGACCATATCATCGATATCGGTCCTGGCGCTGGTAAGGCAGGTGGGGAAGTCATTGCGCAGGGAACACCGGATGAGATTGCGAAGACCAACACTTATACCGGTAAATGGCTTCTGTACGAAACGGGTCTGTCAAAGTCAAGAAATACCCTGGCAAAATCCATTGATGGATATCCACATCAGCAGTTGCTGCGTGGTGACATAAGACAGCCGGTGGGAGTGCTAACGATCACAGGCGCCAGGGAGAATAACCTGCAGGATGTGGAGGTAAATATCCCGTTGGGTATTCTGGTTGGTTTTTGCGGTGTAAGTGGATCGGGAAAAAGTACGCTGATGATCGATACGCTCGGCAGGGCGCTGGTCCGGCAGACTCATACGACCTCATTCGCGAATGAACCCATGGACCCCGGTATGCATGACTCTATAAACGGCGCGCCGGGTCGTACAGTGCTGGTCGACCAGAGCCGTAAGAATATCCGCAGTCCGGCGAATTATTTAGGCATAACGAAGCCCCTGGTGAAACTTTACGCAGAAAGCCCCGAAGCACAGGCATTGGGACTGGACGAAAGCCTGCTCAGCCAGCCTTGCACGTCCTGTAAAGGGCGCGGCGCTATTCGGCTGGAGATGGGGTTCCTTCCGGATATATTCAGTGAGTGCGAGATTTGTAAGGGCACGGGCTACCGTCCGGAGGCATGGGATGTGCGCATCCAGGGTGTCGCTCTGCCAGAGGTTAACGCACTGACACTGGATGAGGTGTATCATCTATTCACGGAATACGACCGAATTGCAAGACCACTGAAAGTGGCGCGCGATGTGGGATTGGGTTATCTCGTCTGGCGGCAGCCTGGTTTTACGATGTCTGGCGGGGAGGCGCAGCGATTGAAGATCGTAAAGGAACTGTGCAGGAAATCATCCGTAAGTACTTTATACATTCTGGATGAGCCGACTGTCGGTCAGCATATGCAGGACGTTTCTAAATTATTGGATGTTCTCAATCGTTTGGTAGATGAGGGTAATTCGGTTGCCGTCATTGAACATCATCCGATGGTGTTGGCGGCGTGCGACTGGTTGATCGAGCTTGGACCCGGTGGAGGTCCAGACGGTGGAAGAGTCGTCGCACCCGGAACACCGCAGGAAGTCGCTCGAATGGACACACCGACTGCGCCGTATCTGCGCGATATTCTGGAGGACGACTGATGACCTGGGTGCCGCTGCTGCTGGCTGATCCATCCCCAAATCTGCGGCTGCTGGTTCTACAGGAACTGCTCAGACGCCCTCCAGGTGACCCTGAAGTGTTGGAGCTGGAAGCGCTGCGGGAGACGGATGAAATCGTGCAGGGTCAGCTGTCGCTGCAGGGTAAAGACGGTTCTTTTCGCTCGCAGGATGGTATGAGTGATTCGTGGCATGCCATCCGCAGCACGTCTCAGGCGCTGCTTCGATTGGGCTATCTTGGTTTCGGAGCGGAGTATGCCGCAGTGCAAAGAGCGTGTGAATACCTTTTTTCGATACAGAGTAAGGACGGTTCCTGGCCGCTGCCGAAGGTAAAAGCCGAGCGCGAATTTCGTGAGGCCTACACAGCAATTCCTTTGCAGACTGGGATCCCACTGCGGGGGCTGGCTGCAGCCGGATTCGCGACAGATCCACGGTCAGAGAAAGCGTACGAGTGGCTGCTGGAACAAAGACTTCCGGATGGAGCATGGCCTTCTGGAAAGAAGGGGGGAAAGAATGTTTTTCCGGCTGGCTACCGCAGCCTGGCACATTCCCGCTTTGGATGCCGCACCAATACTACGTTTGCAGTCAGCGCACTGGCATTCCATCCAGAACGTCGACACAGTCCGGAGGCAAAACGTGGTTTGGATTTACTGTTAGCACAGGATATTCAACAGGCGCACACATTAGGTTTTGAAACAGCACGCACGATCGGTTTTGAGCGTTCGCGCGGATTCTTTACATATTTCGCCCGTCATGACGCAGGGCTGTTGTTGGACCTTTGCTGGAGGATCGGTGCAGATCTGGATGATGAACGCGTAGCAGACCTGGTGGCTTTCGTGGTGGGATTTCAAGGAGAATTTGGTCTGTGGGAGTATGCGCAAAGTCCTCAGGCATCTCGCTGGATATCCTTTGATCTGCTGCGCTCATTATCACGCATCGATGATGTGTCAGATTGGGTAAGTCTGGAGCCGCGCACGCCATTTCAGCCGTATCCGAAGGTGCGAGAAAGATATTAGAAATGAGAGGTTAGAAATTAGATATAAAATTTTGGATAGAGATGTAAGTTTAGGGAGTAAGTGATTGATGATTATGTAGAGGTTGATCGATATGAGTGTGATAGAAGTAATGGAGTAAGGCTATGAGAATAAACCAGTGCATTGGTTGTGAGGATTTTCCCTGCCAGGATGTTAAGCATGAGAGCTACATCATACCGACGATTGAGCTAGATCCGGATAAGGTATCGATGGTGATGATCTCGGAAGCGGCACCAGAGAATCCAGCTGATTATTATTACACCGAAGGTGAGCCGCTATTTGAGCAAACTACGCTGCTGGCACTTCAGGATGCGGGGGTGCAGGCAACATCGATTGATGATATTCTCAGCAT
>JAUXFR010000175.1 GCA_030622805.1 Anaerolineae bacterium
GTTCATGAACATATTGTCAGCGAACTGCAGCAAAATGCTCGCACCGATACGATCTTCGTCGTGACAGCGATCATATTCAACCTTATCGTTCTGGGGATAAATTCGATCGTCGCAGGAGAAGCAGCATCACATGACGCAAGTGCTTCCAGCGATCTCATACTTGTTGTTTTCATCATTATGAGCTTGCTGGTTAACAGTATAGCTGTCATTGCGTTGAACTACGGTAAACAAAATCGGGAGAAATTGCTCGATGGTATCATTGCGATGTACCAGGATAATGACGTAGCCCAATACTACGACGCTTCACTGATGTCAGGGTATAGGAAGCGCTACCTGCTCTTCACAGGGGTCATTCTTTATCTCGCACTCACCAGCATCGTGGTGCCGCTCATCATCCGCATTGTTTAGTGGGTTGCATAAGTGGGAATGAATTCACCGCTCGCAGTATATACGCTGGTCTATCCAGCCCTCGATGGTCGGGTCGTGAGCAACGAAATCCATCGTCCCCCAGCTGTTTATGATCCCATCCCAGGTGCAGTTCTGATCATCAGCCCAATCTGTCATCCTGGGGTTCTCGCTGATGTTGTCGTACAGGATCAACTCACCAAGAATTTCAAGCCCTTCAATAAGGTAGTTGACCTGGGCACCCGTGACCATATTGTCAGCCAGCGTGAACGTCGTACCCTCGGGGATATGCCCCCAAACCCGGCAGGTCTGACCTTGTTCGCACAGGGTCCATCCGGGCGGTGCGGAAAGAGAAGAGCATTCGCCAGAATGACCCACTGCACCCGGGGAGGGATAGGAGGTGCAGCCCGCGCCCCACATGTGAGCGCCGATGTCAATGCCAACGTGGATGCCTCCACAGGTGCTGTCAGCCTCATTGGTGACCTGGTTGCCGACCACCTGGAAGCCTGAGAGCAGCCCATAAACATAGGGATGCACGGCGATACCGGCGAACATACCATTATTACCCGGCCGCGCCAGTATGGTGTTGTTTGAAATAATGGTGTCTCTGCCGCCAAAAGTGACGATCCCAATATCGGAGGCGTCCATGATCAGGTTGTTGGTGATCACATTCGCTGGTCCGGTGAATGTAATCCCATCCGACCATGCATAAAGTGGCTCATCCGGATCTGTGGGCTGGCAGCCTGGACCGTGGACGTGGTCACCGGCGGTGTCAATCACGACCGAATCTATCAAACCAGCGGCGCTCTGAAAACCCAGCGCCGTGCCGCACTCGGTATTTGCTAAAACAACATCACGCACCACCAGACCGGTGCTCCAGCGCTGCGGGTTGGCCAGGTAATCCTGTTCAGGATCGGTATCATCCAGATGACCACCCATACCCAGCGTGCCCGGACTGCACCAGGCATCATCGTATATATCACATTCCGGCAGCCACGATCCATAGTTATCATCGTTACCATTCCCAACCCCGTCAGACCCATAACACTTACGTTCAGCGCGGTTGCCGTCCAGGTCCAGATGGCTGAAAATGATATCATCGATATTTCCGGCATCCCTGATACCCGAACGGGCGAAAAGGCGCACCACGAATCCCAATAAATCCGGTGAGGCCTTCAGCAGGGCGTGGTCATCTGGGTCCGTAGAACTGAAAGTCAGACCACTTTTGGTCGAAGTCCGCACCAGGAACACTGTCTTGTCGATAACATAACCCTGATAATCAGGACTGCCTCCAGGCGAAGAGAACAGCACTGTATCTCCACCGCAGGTCTGGTCTATGCAGGTCTGGATGGCATCGCTGTCAGGTTGGTCGTCGAAGGGATTCGCACCGCAGGCATCGACGTGGATGGTGACTGGTTCTGAGGTCGGCGCTGCCAGTTTGACAGTTACACGCCGGATTACCTCGGCGCCGTCCCCGCTATCCGCTATGCGGAAATCAGCGCCGTTGTCGCGGTTGCCAAAATATGCATCACATAAGGGGAAGACTGCGGTCTTGAACTCCCTGGTATCGGTTTTGACCACCACACCTGTGTCTTTAAACCGTCCATCACCTGCATGACCTCCACTTGTGGCATCGTATTGGATGCTGAAGGTATCCGTGCCCTTATCCAGGTATTCGACCTCGATATGGACCCGGGTGGTCGGCGACCCGCGATAAATGAAACCATCATCTACAAAAAACTGCATGTAATAATCTTCCACCTGGTTGCCATCCTGAGCGTGCAGCACACGCCCATTGCCAGTGAGAAACGCACCTCCTGGGGGATCACCAGCGGTCACGACCTCTTCTGTATCGACATCACCTCCGCTGTCCAGTAGCAGGCCATTTGCAGTGTGCTCCTGATCGTAAATCACCTGTGTCAACACTGCATCCACTTCAGAGGCAACATGTGTTGGATCTTCAATTGACGTTTCGGTTAGATCTAGTTGCGTAGCGGTAGGTTCTGATTCAACCGTTGCTTCTCCTACGATCGCTGGTTCAATGGTTGCTTGTTCAACTGAGGTCGGAGAAACATCTTCACCGCACGCCTGTAATCCGAGCATCAGTATCAAAACAGTAAGGGCTTGCAGACGTACTCTGTTGGTCTGGAACATTGGAGTCTCCTTTGATGTTGGTAGGTCGACTTCTTGCGGGGTTGGGACGACACACTTTTAGATCTCTATTATTATATCGCGCTCGAAGTAGCGCAGGAGCTTTTCCCCTTCCCTGGTACGCCATTCTTCATATTCTGTCTGCATCGCTGGATCCTGTTTGATGAAGGCAGTCGCCCACAACACCATCATTGCGTATGACACGGCCATGAACAGGTCGAGCTGCCTTAGCTGTGCCTCCGGCAGGGAGCGTATTTGCGTATACCCTTCTAGAGAAGCGTCCCGCATCCAGTGCCATTCATCAGTCCACGTCCAGGAGCCCAAAGCCACCCCGATATCCCACATCCAGTATCCAAATCCGCAGTCCTCGAAGTCTATAATGTACACATCCCTGCCCTTAAACAGCACGTTCTCCGGATACATGTCGCCATGGATCATTCCATAGGCATCCGGTCCTTTGCCAAAAGACTCCATGACTTCCCGGGCTTGCTGGGAAACGATCTTATAAGGCTCCCGGAACTGCTGGGGTATCGATTCCACCAGCTCCTCCATTGAGTGGTGAAAATCCCTTCCGCCCAACAGTCCATCCCAATCCCAAATAAATCGCTTGAACCCTTCTGGTGGTTGCCAATCCGCCGCAAACTTATGCAGCCGACCCATAACCCGCCCCCAGGCTTGTAGATGGTGAGGTCGTAAACCTTTGCTGAGCTGCCGCCCGTCAATCCAGCGCATCAGCGAAACCACCCTGCCATGGGGCACACCGGGTGTGGTTATGGTTATCAACAGCCTCCCATCCAGCGTGGGGACAGGCTGAGGTACAGGTAAACCAGCCTCCTTGGTCAGCGCAGCCAGCCAGGTCAGTTCCGAGTTGATAGCTTGCGTGTCGCCTATGGAGAGAATGCGTAACGCATAACGATTTCCGACATTCGGATCCATCACAATCTCGCTCGGGGCATTTCCCGGTGCATCCACCCGAAAGATCACATTGCCCTCATAATGCAGGAATGTCAGTTGAGATCCAGATAATCCATATTCTTTCAGTGCTGCCTCAGCCAGTTGCCTCAGCCTGCGCAGCCGACCGAGCCTTGTCAGTTCGCGGTAGGGTTTCATATTGATTCACTATTATCAAAGGCTTATACTTTTTGTCAAGTTATTCAGGATTCATTGAAAGAAAGTAAATCGATCATACGTCATCCGTCTCATGACAGCTAAAGGCATCCAGGTGTCCCTGGTACAGCGCTTCCAGGTCCTGATCGGATACATCTGGGTTAGTAACAAAGCTGAAAAGGATGACTCGCCCGGATTCCTCGCACTACCAGACATCTATCACACCTCTCAATTGGATTCCCCCTGATTCAAAGTCAAAGTATTGGTGAATCACTTCATGTTGATCCCTGGTCAAAGTCCAGGACTTACCGAATACATATTCGACCCCTGCCTGCTGAGGTATCGACCCAAGCTGTTCCTCAAGATATTCAGCCGGATCCATTCCGGGTTCTTCCTCGTTCCAGGAAATCTGGATCAGTTCAAAAGGATACGAGTCGAGTCTGAACTGGAGTAATCCAGAACTGGCGTCCAACTTGCCCGTCTCTGGCAGTTGACTTTCTATCTGGCTGAATCCTGTCGGATACTCGAAGGTCAAGCCATAATCAGCGTACATCTTGTGTGTAGCCTCAGAAGGCAGGTCTGTACAGGCTCCCAGGATGTAGCGGTA
>JAUXFR010000268.1 GCA_030622805.1 Anaerolineae bacterium
GTATGGGACAGGCGATCCTATTCATCACGCCCCCACTAGAAGATGGGGCAGAGCAGCCTATCGCAGATTTGATCGCGCGTGCCAACCAGCATAACGTGCGCATCTTTATCTGGTTGGTTGCGTCCGAAGGAGCCTATCCAGTCAAGGCAGAAGAAGAGTTGAGGCTGCTCGCTGAAAGCACTGGTGGCACGCTTTTTCTTTTCACAGGCACAAATTTGCTTCCGGACCTTGAGGACAACTTTGGATCTCTCCGCAATGGATATTACCTTGAATATATATCTAAAGTCCGTGATAGTGGTATACACAGCATTATCGCCAGCATACGCACACCGTTTGGCGAGTTAGAAACACCCGCACAGACATTCGAGATCGTTATCCAACCACCAGATCCCGCGTTTATCTCACCCCCACTTGAGATCGTCCGGCGACCTTCATCTGAGCAGATAGATGATGTCAAGGATGATGTCCCCCTCGAAGCTTATTCACCAACACAGCAGGAATTCGAAATCCTGGTGAGCTTTCCGGACGAGATGATGCGCCCATTATCACGCACAAAGCTGCTCGTTGATGGAGAAGTGGTTGACGAGAACCATGAGCCCCCTTTTGAAAAATTGACCTGGGATATTCGAGAGCAAACCACGGACAGCTCACATCTAATAGCGGTTGAGGCTGAAGACTCGCTGGGTCTGGTTGGTAAAAGTATTGAATCACTCATCCAGGTGTCCATTTTAGTTCCTGAGGTCAGCCCCTGGTCATGGGTATACAGCAATACGCCCCTGCTTACCGGCTTAATCGTATTGCTTGCTGGGGCAGTTCTGTTCCTGGTGCTCGTATTAGGTGGAAGGATACGACCAGCCAGTTTCCAACGCTTCCGGCGCTCCCACCGCATAAGTGATCCCGTAACGCAAAGCGTTCAGGTAGACCAGCCGACCAGTTCACATCGCCTGCCGCAATGGGTCAACCGGCTGCATTGGCCGCGTCGTGCTGCGGAAACGAAAGATCTCGCTTTTCTCAGTCGAATCACAGAATCAGATGATGAGGCAACCCCAACACCAATCCCAATCACCGAGGACGAGGTGACCATTGGCAGCAGCCCGGTTCAGTCAATGCTGGTGCTCGATGATCCTGCCGTTGCGCCGCTGCATGCCCGTCTTACGAAAGATGCCGACAGCTGCTTCTACATCAAGGATGAGGGTACGGTAGCTGGTACCTGGCTCAACTATTTACCGATTCAGGACGAAAAGTCACTCGTTGAACATGGCGACCTGATCCACATTGGACGCATCGGTTTCCGGTTCACAAAGCGCGATCCAAAACATGTACGCAAGCCAACAATTACAATTATTAAAAACGGGGATTAAGAAAAACCGCTAAGGATCAGGGAATGCGTCCGTAGTAGACATAATTTCCGACTGCCAGGAAAAATATTCGGTCGTTCGGATCAACCGTAAAAGCTGTCGCATCTCCTTCGTTCCAGAGCTTCAGCGGTTTATACTGAGTCTGGAATGTAGGGCTACGCAGACTGAAATGATATATGGATTGTGATTCGGGCTGCAGTAAAAACAATGAAGGATCAGGTGGCGGGTTGTAAATAATCTGCGTGAATGGATACTCCAGCACCAGGGATGTATTCTCGCGAGCTGGACGCGAATCGATATAAGGGACGGGCTCCTCACAGCGTGTTGGTGCGACAACCAGCGAACTGTACTGGCACATCGTCAGGTGACCATCGGCGTGCAGCAAGTACAATTCGTTGTTGACTATCATCATATCTACAACATCGCCCAGAGGTGGGACCTGATCACCAAAGAAGTAGGTCGGTTGATCCGCTACCTCACTGTTCCAATAAATCCAAACCGCATTTGCGGTCGGATCCAAAATATAAAGATTGCTCTCGTCCATAACAAAACCAGCCAAATCGGTTAAATCGCTCGACACTGGCTGCGTAAGTTTTTCGGTTTTGGGTTCCTGATTCGGTTGACAGTATACGATTGTTCCGTCGGGATCCAATGCAACGATGCTTGCCATTGGATCGAAGCCAACCGGCCAGGGCAGGATATCAATCAAAGGCTTGCTCACCCCGGGCGATCCCGGACCACATTGAAATGTATTATTTATCGCGTAACCCTGGTCTGTCCATTCCGCGTGCAGCACACTGCCGCTGTTCCCATCAAGTAGATAGAGATCATCGTCGACACTAACAATTCGAATGACCTCTACCGAAGCTCCTAATCCACCAGAGATAGCCGGTTTAAATTCAGGGTGCTTCACTACATCAATTTCATCCAATGACTGCTGCGCCACTCCACGAAGTTCCTGCGCTTCTGGGAAGGAATATAGTGTCTCTGTTGTATCCAGATAGTCCAATAAATTCTGCCAGGCCGACCTCTTCTCCAGGAGGTCTGTCTCGCTCTGCGCCTTTACCGCCAGCTCCATTGCCTGCCTGTATATGACCTGGGATTGCGTATCTACCCCACGTCTAATATAAAAAAAGACAGAAACACTGACAACCACAATTGGTACGATCAATGCAATAAGTGCCATTGTTTTATTGGGAATAGACTCGATGGTTTCTTTGGGCAAGATGCGCTCCAGCAGCGTTGACAGACCTTGTAGGATGAAAATCAACGGTCTGAAAAGGAATCCAAAAATATTCCCGATTGGGTGTTTGTTCGAACCAGCAGGTTGCTGCTCGGATTCTGCCTGATCTCCA
>JAUXFR010000046.1 GCA_030622805.1 Anaerolineae bacterium
ATCGCGAACGCCACGAAGAAAGAAAATTCCTGGTATGCGTCTTTTTCAATTATTGATTATGCAACTTTTTAAACGCAATTAGCTCCACTACAGCGAAACGAATATGATTCATATTCGACATATTCGTGCAATGAGTATGATAACTTTTTAATGATAATGGATACCCTGAATACAGAATCTGTGCGCAGATATTACGATTTCTGGGGCAAACGTTACGATTTGTTTTCCTTTTATGAAGCAAAAGCAAAAGAGCGTGCATTGGAACTGCTCGACCTGAAACCGGGTCACAAGGTGCTCAATGTCGGGCTTGGTACAGGTAAAGATCAGCTCCAGATTTTGGATCAAGTAGCATCTGGGGGTATCGCATTTGGGGTCGATGTCTCGCTCAATATGCTGCGAACCGCTCTCAAGCGCACCGGTCCAACGCTGGTTGAAGCTGATGGTCGTTCTCTGCCATTTTCAAACGGCTCCTTCGATCGTCTCTACTCAGCCTATACACTCGATCTGATCCCTTCCACAGACCTGCTCGACATGCTGACCGGCTTTAGGCGCGTACTCAAGCCCGATGGGCAGATGGTGCTTCTTTCGCTCACAGAAGGGGTCAGCTTCGCCAGCCGGGCTTTCGTTTCTGTGTGGAAAACCGCCTATTCAGTGAGCCCAATCACATGCGGCGGTTGCCGACCGCTGGTTCTGACGGAACTCGTCCGTAAAGCTGGATTTACTATCTTATCGCGCGAAGTTGTTGTGCAGTTCGCTGTCCCCAGTGAAATTTGTGTTGCAGGATATTGAACCAATGAACTACTTGTATTTCACCTACACACTTAACGGATTATTGATGACCGCCATGCCGATCGCGCTGGCCGTCTACCTCACCAGGCATTTTCGGACCGGTTGGCGGCTGGTATGGATTGGTGCGGTAACCTTCATTTTCTCACAAATCGGACATATTCCCTTTAACTTCCTGCTTACTGCTCTCTTCAAGAATGGCACCCTGCCCACCCCTCCTGAAGAATACGTGCTAATTTTCAACGCCATCGTGTTGGGGTTGAGCGCTGGTCTGTGGGAAGAATGTGCGCGCTACCTGATGTACCGCTGGTGGGCAAAAGATGCTCGTTCCTGGGGAAAGGGTTTGGTGCTGGGCGCCGGTTGGGGCGGTATCGAATCGTTTATCCTGGGTCTGGTGTTCCTCTTCACATTAGGGCAGATGATCGTTCTGCGTAATGCAGACCTGACCACTCTGATACCCGCCGAGCAGCTTGCGCTCGCCCAACAGCAAGTCGATGTCTTCTGGTCCCAACCCTGGTTCGCCAGTATCCTGGGAGCAATGGAAAGAGCCTTCGCCATCTGCTTTCATCTCTCCGCATCGGTGCTCATCCTGCAGGCATTTAGACGCAAACAGATCCGCTGGTTGGTCCTGGCTGTTCTCTGGCATACAGTTTTTAACAGCATCGCCCTATTCACTGCGGGCACCTGGGGTCCTTATGTGGCAGAAATCTTCGTCGGCGTAATGGCGATCATCAGTCTCGGTATCGTGTTTGCACTGAAAGAACCTGAGCCAGATATCAAAACGGGCGAAACTGAAGGACCCCCACCCGTGAAGGATGCTGACTCGATCATGTCCGACAAGGAATCCCAAATTTCGGAAGAAATCCTGGAAAAATCCCGGTACAATTAAGCCCGACAAAAATCGCTGAGGAGAATCGTTGTGAATCGTTCCCTGAATATATTTCTCATCACTGTAGCACTTGCGCTCTGGCTGGAGAAACTTTTATGATCGTTACTGAGAATCTGACCAAAGAATTTGAATCGGTATTAGCTGTCGATCATCTTACTTTGGAAGTTAATGAGGGTGAAGTATTTGGTTTCTTAGGACCCAACGGCGCGGGAAAAACAACCACCATCCGCATGCTTACCAGCCTGATTGGACCGACTGCTGGTACGGCTGCCGTTAATGGTTACCAGATTGGAAAAGAAGATAAACAGATCCGTCAGACGGTGGGTATCTTGACCGAAGCGCCCGGATTATACGAGAACCTGAGCGCTGAATACAATCTGGAAATCTACGCCAACCTTTATGAGGTAAAGGATCCCAAAGGGCAGGTGGAGAAATATCTCCGGATGATGGGTCTCTGGGACCGTCGCAGCGACGAAGCGGGAACTTTTTCAAAAGGCATGCGGCAGAAGCTGGCCCTGTCTCGTGCGCTGCTGCACGAACCCAGGATCCTTTTCCTGGACGAACCCACGGCAGCGCTGGATCCTGAATCCGCCCGGTTGGTGCGTGATTTTATAGCCGAGCTGCGTAAAGAAGGTCGCACCATTTTCCTCTGCACACATAACTTGGACGAAGCCGATCGCTTATGTGACCGGATCGGTATTTTCAAGACCCATCTGCTGGTTGTGGATACGCCCGACCGCCTGCGTACACAGGTTTTTGGTCGCAAGGTCGTCTTTCACCTGATAAAAGCCGATGAAATGCTGGCAGGTATTCTAAGAGGATTGCCCTTTGTCAGTGATGTGCGCTTGATCGATAATAAACTCGTTGTGAATACAGATAATCCAGAATTGCATAATCCAGACATTATCCGGTTGCTTGTTGGCCAGGGAGCGGATATCCAGTTCGTCGGCGAATTGCGGAGGTCTCTGGAAGATGTGTACCTGCAGCTCGTGAGGGAAACCCATGAATAGAATAAAAACCATCATCAAAAAAGAATGGGCTGAAGTCTTCAAGAACCGCATGGTGCTGTTCACGATTATTTTCCTTCCCCTGCTTCTGGCAACATTGCCGCTAATTATCCTCGGTGTCAGCGGGGGATTTGGAATGGAGGATATCTCGGATGGACTTCCGGGTCAATTTACACAGGTATGTCCAGAGGGGCTAACCGGAGGAGAGTGCTTCCAGGTTATGATGGTCAGCCAGTTTATGCTATTGTTTATGATGGTCCCGTTGATCATCCCGGTCAATATCGCCGCGTATTCCGTGGTAGGCGAAAAGACCACCCGCAGCCTGGAACCACTGCTTGCAACACCCATCACCACGCTCGAACTCCTGATTGGAAAGAATCTGGCCGCAGTCATTCCTGCCGTAATAGCTACATGGGGTGGTTTTCTGGTGTTCGCGGTGGGGGCGGGCATCATCGTTCAATCTGTGAATGTCACCCGCGCCCTCATCAGTCCCGTCTGGCTGTTTGCCGTGATCGTAATTGGTCCATTGCTGGCGGTACTATCCGTGAATTTCTCCCTGATGGTATCCTCACGCGTGACGGATCCACGCGCCGCTGAACAGATCTCAGCGGTGATCATTATCCCGGTCCTGGTAGTTTTCTTCGGACAGATCGCCGGCTTATTTTTTATCAACGCTTCGATTGTTTTAGGGACGGCTGTTGTGCTTCTCTTTATCGATGCGATCATGATTTACCTCGCTGAACGTGTGTTCCAGCGCGAAACGATCCTTACCCGGTGGAAGTAATTCAAGGGTGCAATGAAGAATAAATCACTCAATATCAGCCTGATTATCATTATCTCTCTATCTCTCCTGCTGCCATCCTCCAGATCATACGCTCAGTCAGAGACTGAGCTTCAATTAAAACTTCGCAGGGATTTTGGCTATGGCGGACCCGGTGGGGATATCCAGGGTAATTTCAGCATGAGCATAAGCGGACCCGAGAACCTTATCCGGGTAGAATATTACATCGATGGAGACCCGATCGGTGAATCTGTCGATTCAACGTCTTTCAGGTTCAAGTTTAAAACAGACGATTTCTCACTTGGCGTACATAAATTAAGCGCAGTTGGATACACCTCAAATGGTCGTGTACTCGACTCGAACGAAATCACCAGGAATTTCGTCAGCGCGCAGGAAGGGTATTCAACTGTCATCAAAATCGTCGCCATACTCCTGGGTCTGTTGATCGGTGTCTCGCTGCTGTCTTATGCATTTACAATCCTGCTTGGCAGGAATAAAAAGTCAAGTGTTGAGCTGGGAGCTCCACGCAGCTACGGTCCGCTGGGCGGAACCATATGTCCAAAATGCGGCAAACCATTCAGCCGTCATATCTGGGGTTTGAACATCGGGATGGGTAAATTCGACCGCTGCCCACATTGTAATAAGTGGAGCATCACCAACCGCGTCTCCCCCTCCCAGCTGCGCGCCGCAGAACTGGCTGAGTTAGGTGATGCTAAAACTGATACAGAAGTTGAGGTACCAGAGATCAGTAAAGAGGAAAGGATGCGGAAAGAGCTGGAAGACTCACGCTTCGATGATATTTAATTGCGCATTGTTGACATCAGTCTGCTCGGATTTTTTTATTCTGTTAACACAATTAGCCTGAAAAACGCCGTTTTTTTGAATATATGAGATAATTAAGTTCCACGAGGAACCTTTCCTGAATATCAGCTACAGTTGTCAGGGAAGCGCACAGCATATGCCATATCTATCAACAACACTACTGCATGGTAAACATTTGGACCTGCTGTACCGACTATCACAGACCCTGAACTTGTCTATCGACCTGGATGAATAACGTGCGCACCAACCGCCAAATCCTCGAAGATTCGAAGAAACATCTGCGATAGAGCATGAGCCTAAAAACTGTAAGTAATTTCTAAAAGGAATTTGATGAAATTAATTAACATAATGATATTCGAATTTCACATCTCCCGCCAGGCGCGGGATTATTACGACTTCGACCAGTCACTATTTTCATTCAACGGGAACGTGATCTTCGCCAATTTCCACGCCGCACGGGTCTTCTCACAGCGGATGAACACCCGCCGTAATCTGATCAGCTACCCAGAGCAGGCTGTACGTGCCGGGCAGATCAACGCTATGGGCTTGATCGACGAGATCATGCACCTGGTTGTCGATGAATACCGCCGACAGCGCAACCCGGCAGTGATGCGAGAAGCGCTGGAGTTGTTGGAAGAAAAAGTCGGAACAGAGCATATCGATAAACTGCTGCGCCAGTTCACTGACCAATTCCCCCCGCTCGAAGTATACCGGCGGGAGATCAGCTCGGAAGACTACCTGGCTGCTGAATCAAAATCTCCCACCGGAGATACGATATCCAATCGCACTATCGCCCTGGAAGAACTGCTGATGCTCTGGCTTGAGAACGCCAATCCAGCGTTTTCACCCTTCCTGGAGCTGTTTGACGATGCCGACCTGGAACATGATCCGACCTACCAGGGAGTACTGCTCGAATTGCACCAATTTTTCGAAACCCAGCCTCCTTTCGGTCCCGACTACCAGAACTTGATCGATATGCTGCGCGCGCCAGCCATTGCCGTTCCATATTCTCTCTCCGGTCAGCTCGAGTACATCCGCACCCGCTGGGGTTATCTGCTGGGCAAGCACCTGTACCGCCTGCTGAGCAGCCTCGACCTGATCAAAGAGGAAGAGAAAGCCATCTTCGGCGTAGGTGGCGGTGGACCATCGTATGTTTACGAGTTCGGTGATTTGGAGATGGAAGCCGAACGCTTCAGCCAGGACAAAGACTGGATGCCCAACCTGGTGCTGATCGCCAAGAACAGCTACGTCTGGCTTGACCAGCTTTCTAAACAATACAATCGATCCATCACGCGCCTGGACCAGATCCCCGACGAGGAGTTGGATAAACTGGCTCGTTGGGGTTTCAGTGGTCTGTGGCTGATCGGGGTATGGGAGCGCAGCACCGCATCCCGCACCATCAAACAGATGCGCGGCAACCCCGAAGCCGTCGCTTCCGCCTATTCACTCTTCAGCTACGATATCGCCGCAGACCTGGGTGGTGACGAGGCATACGAGGACCTGCGCGACCGCGCCTGGCAGCGCGGTATCCGCCTCTCTTCGGACATGGTGCCCAACCACATGGGCATCGACTCACGCTGGCTGATCGAGCACCCGGATTGGTTCATCTCCCTGGATTACAGCCCCTTCCCTTCCTATTCATTCAATGGGTCCAACCTGTCCAGGGACGAGAGCGTCGGCATCTACATCGAAGACCACTACTTCGATAACACAGATGCAGCGGTAGTCTTCAAACGAGTCGACTTCCGGAGCGGGGAGGAAAAGTATATCTACCACGGCAACGACGGCACATCCATGCCCTGGAATGACACCGCCCAGCTCAACTACCTGCTGCCTGAAGTGCGCGAAGCTGTCATCCAAACCATCCTGCAAGTCGCGCGCAAGTTCCCCATTATCCGCTTCGACGCCGCCATGACCCTCGCCAAGAAGCACTACCAGCGCCTGTGGTTCCCGGAGCCGGGCAGCGGCGGTGATATCCCCAGCCGCGCCGATAACGGGTTGACACAGGCGCAGTTCAACAAGGCTTTCCCCGAGGAGTTCTGGCGTGAGGTCGTAGATCGGGTGGCTCAGGAAGTGCCCGACACGCTGCTGCTGGCGGAGGCCTTCTGGCTGATGGAGGGCTATTTTGTACGCACGCTGGGTATGCACCGCGTCTACAACAGCGCCTTCATGAACATGCTGCGTGACGAGAAGAACCAGGAATACCGCCTGGTGATTAAAAACACCCTTGAATTCGATCCAGAGATCCTTAAACGTTACGTCAACTTCATGAACAACCCCGACGAGCGTACAGCCGTAGACCAGTTCGGAAAAGGCGATAAGTATTTCGGCATCTGCTCTATGATGGCCACCTTGCCCGGTCTGCCTATGTTCGGGCACGGACAGATCGAAGGCTACACCGAGAAATATGGCATGGAGTACCGGCGCGCCTACTGGGACGAAACGCCGGACGGCTATCTGATCGAGCGCCACGAGCGAGAGATTTTCCCCCTGCTGCGGCAGCGCTGGCTGTTCGCCAACGTGCAGAACTTCTTATTGTACGACTTCTATACGCCGGAAGGCAGCGTGAACGAAGATGTGTTCGCTTATTCCAACCGCGCCGGGGAGCAGCGCTCACTGGTGATCTACCACAACAGGTACACCGATACACGGGGTTGGATACGCACATCCTCAGCCTATCTGGATAAATCCGGGGAAGAACGCCGTCTGGTGCAGAAAAGCATCGGCGAGGGACTCCGGCTCAACAATGATGAGAGCATGTTCGTAATTTTCCGCGATCACATCAGCGGGTTGGAATACATCCGCAAAAACGTAGAACTTCACAGGCAGGGACTGTATATCGAAATGCGCGCCTACCAGGCACGCGTCTTTCTGGACTTCCACCAGGTTCAGGACAACGAGTGGGGGACTTACTCCCAGCTGGCTGCTTACCTGGAGGGGCGCGGGGTGCCATCCATCGATGAGGCCATGCGTGAGTTCTACCTGCAGCAGCTGCACCGTGCCCTTTACGAACTGGTTAACGCAGGCATGCTGCGATGGTTGATCAACCACCGCAAGACGGGTACGGGCGTGCGCTCCAAAAAGACCACTTATGCGCAGGCTATAAAAAAAGCCGATGAAAAAATTCGCCAACTGCTGGAGCAGATCCAATCCATTACCGGCGTCGAAGGCGAGATTGAACGATTGACGGCACACATTCGCTGCCAGATCGAGGTCGCCATGGCGCTTCCCGTCCTCAGTGAAAAACTTCCAACAGCTCAAAACCCCGATTTAAAGCGCGCCCTGGAGTACTTGATAGACGGTCCAGATAAGAGCCAGCCGCTGATATTGGGTGAATCCATCTTATGGGGTACGCTGATCTGTTGTATCGTGACGAAGGATTTGGGGAAAGTTGTCACGAATGGCGTTCGTGAATCAGAATTGCATGCTGATAGAACATCTGACGTGGGTGGAAAGGGCAGTGATCAGGGATCATGGGATAGGGGGGCAGAGGTGAGCCGCGCCTGGATCGACGAGTGGCTGCTTGGTAAGAGCATCGCCGGCGTGCTGGGCGAGCTTGGAATGGACGAAGACGCCGCCTGGCGGCAGGTGCAGCTGATCAAACTGCTGGTCGGCAATCAGGGCTGGTGCGAGGGCGATCCAGATGAACCGCCCACCGCCCTCACCGTGCTGCAAACCTGGCTGCAGGATAGCGAGCTGCAGGACTTCCTGGACGTCAACCGCTACCAGGGCGTGCTCTGGTTCAACAAAGAAGCCTTCGAGCAGTGGCTGTGGTGGACATTCACCATCAGCGTCGTCTCCATCACCGCCCCCCTTATGGAGCCGTGCATCCCCTTACCTGATGACACCCCCTCCTCAGAGTCGGGCACCCCCACCTCCAAGGAGTCGGACACTCCCACGCCAAATGACACCCCCACCCCCACGGAGTCTGGCAATCCCCCCTCCACAGAATCGGGCATCCCCATGCCCGTAGAATACATTCCCGCCCGCATCCAGGCTTGCTTCCAGATCATCGAACAGCTCCA
>JAUXFR010000101.1 GCA_030622805.1 Anaerolineae bacterium
GAAGTAAGCATAGCGCAGGCGTACCTCACGTCCTGGCGCCAGCCGGAAAAACTTCTTTGGCGGGTCTTCCATGAAATCGTCCCGCTCGATGTACAACTCCCGTGAAAATGGCACTTTGCGGGTGCCCATGCTGGCGTCCTCGGGATTGTTGATCGCCTCCAATTCTTCAACCTGGTCTTCTGGATAGTTGACGATCACCACTTTCAAAGGTCGCAGCACGCCCATCACGCGCGGGGATCGTTTATTCAAATCCTGTCTGATGTAGTGCTCCAGCAGCGCCACATCGACCACGCTGTCGCTCTTCGCCACGCCAACGTTGTCCAGGAAAGTGCGTATCGCTTCAGGCGTATAGCCCCGTCTACGCATTCCTGAAAGCGTCGGCAGGCGCGGGTCATCCCAGCCATTTACGTATCCTTCCTTCACCAGGCGGATCAGCTTGCGTTTACTCATGACTGTGTAGGTCAGATTCAGGCGCGCGAATTCGATCTGCTGCGGGTGGTAGATGCCCAACTCGTCCAGGTACCAGTTGTACAACGGACGGTTATTCTGAAACTCCAGCGAGCACAGCGAATGGGTGATCCCTTCAATCGAGTCTGACTGACCGTGGGTGAAATCATAGGTCGGGTAGATACACCATTCGTCTCCGGTGCGGTGATGGCTGGCATGGAGAATTCGGTACATAACCGGGTCGCGCAGATTGATATTTCCGGAGGACATATCGATCTTTGCCCGTAGAACGCGCTCCCCATCCGGGAACTCCCCAGCGCGCATACGATCAAAAAGTTCCAGGTTTTCTTCAATAGTGCGGTTGCGAAACGGGCTGTCTTTCCCGGGTTCTGTTAGCGTCCCACGGCATTCCCGGATCTGCTCCGCACTCAGGTCGTCCACATACGCCTTGTCTTTTTTAATCAGGTCGACCGCAAACTCGTAGAGCTGCTCGAAATAATCGGATGCGAAATATAAGCGATCCTCCCAATCAAAGCCCATCCAACGAATGTCTTCGATGATCGCATCGACGTACTCGACCTCCTCTCTGATAGGATTGGTATCATCAAAGCGTAAATTGTAGAGACCGCCATATTCCTCTGCCACGCTGTAATTCAAGCAGAATGCCTTGGCGTGACCGATATGCAGATATCCATTGGGTTCCGGGGGGAAGCGCGTATGCACCCTGCCCCCGTATTTCCCGCTTTCGGTGTCTTCTTCGATAATGCCGCGAATAAAATTTGTGGGTCTGTTTTCGTTTTCGTTCATTGGCTGTATTTACCTCGTTCTTCTATCAATTCAGCATCATTATATCAAAAGCGGAGTATGCACGCGAAATTGTTCAGCAAGAGACTCCAGGGGGTATCGAAGGTGTCCCCACAAGCCCGACTCGAGCATCACTTCTGGTAGTTCAGGTCAAGAAAACTCATTAGAAAAAACCCCTGGGGTCTTAATTAATGCAAATATTTGTATGCACATCAACCGGATAAAAATTGACCGAATCGTAAGTGCGTGGTAGGATAGTGATCACCCGATAATGGGTTTCACAATTTACTGGGGAGTCGTCTAACGGTAGGACAGCGGTCTCTGGAACCGTAAGTAGAGGTTCGAATCCTTTCTCCCCAGCCTGGAAAAAACGATATGCGCGAACGATCCAAATGTTTCAATCCATCCCGAATGCTTTGGGGTCTATGTATACACACATCCATTCGGTAAAAAGTAAGAATACCATTCCAGTCAAATATCCGATCATCACTACGGAGATAAAATCTGTATGAAACTACACGAATATCAATCGAAACAATTCTTCGCCAGGTACGGAATCCCGATCCCGAGAGGCCGGGTAGCGGCAACTGCCAGCGAAGCAAAACATATCGCCGAAGAACTGGCAGGTAGAGTCGTGATCAAGGCTCAGGTGCTCGTTGGTGGGCGCGGTAAGGCTGGCGGCATCCTGCTGGCTAAGAGCCCTGAGGAAGCTGAAGAACTGGCTACGCAAATCCTGGCAATGAAAATTAAAGGACTGCCGGTTCGGAAAGTCCTGGTTGATGAAGCAGCAAACATCGAAACGGAGATCTACCTGGGGATCACCAACGATCGCACAGCCAGAAAACCCGTTATGATGGCATCATCAGCGGGTGGAGTCGATATTGAAGAAGTCGCCAGAGAATCACCAGAAAAAATTGCCAGGATGCATATCGATCCCCTGCTGGGTTTGCGCGACTACCAGGCGCGCGATATTGCCACCAGTATCGACCTGCCGCGTGATCACTGGAAAGTGTTCGGTCAAATCGCAAAGGGTTTATGGAAAGCATATCAGGGCAGTGATGCCACCTTGGCTGAAATCAACCCGCTTGTGATCACTGCCGATAATAAACTGCTGGCTGTGGACGGAAAAATGGTGCTTGATGATAACGCCCTTTTCCGCCACCCGGACCTGGAAGAAATGAGGGACCTGGACATCGAAGCCCCTTCGGAGATTGAAGCCAGAAAATATGGTCTCTCTTTCATAAAACTGGACGGAGACATCGGCTGTATGGTGAATGGCGCCGGGTTAGCCATGACAACCATGGACATCATAAAACTGTTTGGAGGTGAACCCGCGAACTTCCTCGATATTGGAGGGGGAGCCAGTTCCGAAAAAGTCGCCGCGGCGTTGAGGATCATCCTGAATGATCCGAATGTCAAAGCTTTATTATTTAATATCTTCGGCGGTATTACGCGAGGAGATGAGGTCGCGCGAGGTATTCTGGCTGCTTTAGAGGTCATTCAAACGGATGTACCGATGATCATCCGTCTGGTAGGTACAAACGCTGAGGAAGGGATGCAGATCCTGGCTGATGCGGAAATGATTACCGCAGAAACACTTGCTGACGCCGCAAAGAAATCCGTCGCTGCTGCAGGAGCATAAGCTTTAGGGAGATATCATCATGAGTATATTAATCGATAAAAACACCCGCTTACTTGTACAGGGCATTACTGGAAATGAAGGCTTATTCCACACGAAGAACATGATCGCTTTCGGCACCAACCTTGTAGCGGGAGTCACACCAGGTAAAGGCGGTGAATGGGTATTGGAAGGTAAGGTTCCCGTTTTTGATTCGGTAAAAATAGCGGTAAATGCAACCGGGGCGAACACCAGCGTTATTTTTGTACCCGCACGATTTGCGGCAGACGCGATCTTTGAGGCCGCCGATGCGGATATCCATCTCATTGTATGCATCACCGAGGGGATCCCTGTCCAGGACATGATGCGCGTCAGGAATTATTTAGACCAGAAAAATATCCGGTTGGTAGGACCCAACTGTCCGGGTTTGCTTACTCCTGTAGAGTCAAAGGTCGGGATAATCCCGGGAGATATCACAATTCCAGGTACGATCGGCGTCGTGTCACGTTCCGGCACTTTAACATACGAAGTCCTGTATGCATTAATGCTGAACGGCATGGGTGTCAGCACCTGCGTTGGGATCGGAGGGGACCCAATTAACGGTACCAGTTTCATAGATTGTCTTCGCATGTTCGAAGAAGATCCAAACACGGAAAAGGTTGTACTGATAGGTGAAATTGGCGGGACAGACGAAGAAAATGCCGCCGCATTTATTGATAGATACATGCACAAACCCGTAATCGGTTTTATTGCCGGGCAGACAGCTCCTCCAGGGAAACGGATGGGTCACGCTGGAGCGATTGTCGAAGGTGGGTCTGGGCTTGCTGTCGATAAGATACAGGCGTTGGAAAATGCCGGCGTTAAAATCGCCAGCCATCCAGAAGAGATACCCGAATTATTAGGTTAGGATAGAAAATATTAAAAACAGGAATACATCCGCCAAGAAAGGCGGATGTATTAAATACGTACTCCCCAACCAGACAGTTGGATGATGGTGTTTTCAGTGATCTTAGAATTATTCCGTCTCAGCTTCCCCTTTCATCCGTTCGTCAACATACACAACTGCGTCACCAACGGTCGAGATATTCTGAGCATCTTCATCCGAGATTTCACCACCAAAACTATCCTCAAAAGCCATGATCAATTCGACGAGATCTAACGAATCGGCTTCCAAATCCTCACGAAAGCGTGCCTCCATTGTAACCTTGTCTTCATCAACACCCAGGATGTCAACGATTATGGCTCTAATCTCCACATATGTATCACCCATAAGACTTTCTCCTTTTGATATTAGGTTAATGCCTAGCCAATTTTAATACCCTCGACAAATCTGTCAAGGATAACTTTTAAATTCGTAAATGATCACTCGATCATAAAAATATTAATGACTCAATCTGGTAGTATAATTTCATTCACCAAGAACACCTCAGAAAGAAAATAGTTACGCAGATTCTATTTAGAACAGGTACAAGTCAGTTGGGAATATTTTGGATAATAAATCTTCCATCAGATCTCGTAAATCGGACCATATTCGCATAAACCTGGAAGAAGATGTTCGCTCTGGGATAACGACCGGTTTGGATCGTTATCGATTTATTCACCAGGCGCTTCCAGAACTGAATCTGGATAGCATCGATCTGAGTACTGTAATATTCGGTAAACGATTGCGATCACCAATTTTAATCTCCTCCATGACTGGTGGGACGGACGAGGCCGAAGCGATCAACCAAACCCTGGCAGCAGCCGCTCAAGAGACCGGAATCGCAATGGGATTAGGTTCATCAAGAGCCGCACTGGAATACCCCGAGCTAGAACGCACATTCCAGGTACGATCAGTTGCCCCGGATGTCTTGCTGTTCGCGAATCTGGGTGCTGTACAGCTAAACTATGGTTACGGTATAGCCGAATGCCAGCGTACGGTCGATATATCCCAGGCAGACGCCCTGATACTGCACTTGAACCCATTGCAAGAGGCAGTACAACCTGAAGGAGATACACAATTTTCAGGATTGCTCAGGAAAATCGAAGGCATATGCAATTCATTAGAAGTCCCCGTTATCGCGAAAGAAGTTGGCTGGGGTATTTCGGAGCAGGCAGCACGCCAACTGGCGGATGCCGGAGTAAGTGCAATTGACGTCGCCGGTGCTGGCGGAACCTCATGGTCACAGGTTGAGAAGTATCGCGCTGAAGAACCCCGGCAAGCGCGCCTGGCGTCTGCGTTCATAGATTGGGGCATACCAACGGCTGATTCGATCCAGAATGTGAAAAATGCTGCTCCAGAAGTGATTGTGTTCGCTTCAGGTGGAATCCGCACCGGTATCGACATTGCCAAATGTATCGCACTGGGCGCCAGTCTGGGGGGTATGGCTGGTCCTTTCTTGAAAGCCGCAGCCCGATCAACAGAGGAAACAATCGCCACCATAAACGAAATCCAGCGCGAAATACAGATTTGTATGTTTGCTGCAGGGGTCGGAAGACTCATGGATTTAGACAGTACAAAAATATTCGAATTTACAAATTGATAGCCCAGCATGGAAAAAGAGTTAAAAAAACTATCAGGCACACTTCTACCAAGTATAGAACATGAAATTCGGAACGTAGTCGCTCGGGTCCAGACACACGAAACCGAAGAACTCCATTACATGCTCGCATACCATATGGGCTGGGAAGGTGAGGGAGCAGGAGCGGGTGCGGTTGGTAAACGCATCCGTCCCTTACTGGTCTTGCTGACCACCGGCGCAGCAGGAGGGCAATGGGAACATGCGCTTCCGGCTGCGGTTGCTGTTGAGCTTCTGCATAATTTTTCACTTATCCACGATGATATTGAGGACCACAGTCCTCTCAGGCGCGGAAGACCAACCTTATGGAAGCAGTGGGGCATCCCTCAGGCAATTAACAGCGGCGATA